>NZ_JBQSWX010000001.1:0-258448 GCF_052377615.1 Arthrobacter sp. AOP36-A1-22 | reverse complement strand
GACAGCGGCGGTGTTCGTGTCACTTTTTCGAGAAAGGTAGATTGTGCCTTTTCTATCTCCGCTTCAGGATCAAAAGCTGCTCTCAGCTTGTCTTTCATCGCCCGCGAAAGTGCCTTATGAACGTTGCGGGCGTCGTATCCACGACCGTAACCGTTCACACCCCCAAGCGTTGAAGTGACAAGTGTCCCGAGGTTCTTGAGAATCATCTTGGGGGATGCTTCCTTTTGCGCGGCCGCTCTCTCTAGCTTTGGCGACTCGAGAATCAGTTCATCCAACCGGGCGCGTGTAGCCCGCAGCTCTTTTTCGCGGTTTGCATTTTCTTTTCCAAGGGCGAGAAGTGCTTTGGCTTCGCCCGCTTGGAAATCGAAACACTCCTCCACGTAGGCTTTGTTGAAAATTGAGACCCTGTCCCAAAGTGGGTCCTCGGGGGAGGTGACTTCTCGATTGGCTTTTCCTTCAGAGATTTCCAAGGAGACGCCAGCAGCCCAGCCGTCAGGGGACTGCGGCGGGCACAGCAGCGACGCGAGTGTGGACTTCCCACTGCCGTTGTTGGCGTAAATAAGGTTGATATCTCTAAAGCCGGTGAATGCCGTTGGAGGGGACCAGCCCTGAAAGATCCTGAAGTCGTTGATGGACTTGATATTTTCGATTCGCAAATTTCCCCCTCGAGTTAGACCTACCCCCATCCTATTTAGGGTAAGTGCCAGGCCCTGTTCCAGAACATTTGGATTTCGCTTTGGAGGGGAAAGCCGCGTTGTCGCCAGGCTGGATCGCATGCGATTCCTGCGCGCCCTATCTGGGATAGGTCGCCCGAATCTAGGCGATTTAGCTCTCTGGGATCTGACTCACAGTTGGGCAAATCGGAAAGCACTTCCTAGGGGCGTCGCCTGAGGGATGAGACATACATCGTGCTATCCGTCCGCTGGAGCTTTTGCTAAGTTCGGCCAAGAGCCTAGGACTAGCTTTAGCTGGAGATTTTCGGCCACATCTCCGTGATGGCGGCGATGATCTTCTCGTTGGTTGCTTGGAGCGAGGCCAGGCTCTCGTCCTCCTCGACACTGCCCCCGTAGGCGTCGAGCACGACCGGTATCCCTTGCTTCCACACGGCGGCGATGGCCTGTGTTGCGACGATTTCTTGGTCTGGGCATCCTGCGACCAGAAGAAGGTCGGCTCGTTTTCCCGGGAGGATCGCTCCGCGATCGTTCAAACCGAAAACGTCAGCAGGTCGGGACGTCGCGGCAGCGAGTGCTTCACAGGGGCTGAGTCCGGCCTCGGTCAGGTGTTGGAGTTCACGGTGCAGGCTGGCACCGGGGACCAGGCCGGGGTTCGGGGCGTCCGTCCCGGCCAGAAGAACAACTCCGCAGGAATGCAGTGCGTGCACGTTTCGACGTGCGGCAGCGAAGTCCGGAAGTCCAGGAGGCATCCACCGCTGTGCCTGGCGTTCGAGCATCCCGGTCCATGCCGACCCCAGGCGTGTGGCTAGTCCGAGCTGCGTCAACAGCGGCATCCGGCCCTCGGAGTCGGGGAAGCCATCAGCGATGTCGAGCGTGGCGATCACCGCCACCTCGGCTGCCGCCAAAGTCTCCACCTGCGTGGGATTCAGCAATTCGAAGGGCACATGAGCCAGCACGTCGACGCCTTGGTTGACGACGTCGACGGCCGCGGCGGCCGTCATGACGTGCGCGATGACGATGATCTCTGCAGCATGGGCTGCTTCCACCAGCGCCCGTACCGTGCCCAAGTCCAATGAGGGCATCGGCACGGGGCTGGTGGATCCGTCGTCGTACAGCACCTTCAGGTGGGTCGCGCCTTCGGCAAGACGGTCCGCTACGAACCCAGATGCCTCCTCGGGGCCAGTGACGTAGGGAAACGGAGAGTATGCCATCGTTGGGTGCCCTCCGGGGGCGGTCGCTCCGATGCTTGAGGTCCGGACCTCGGCGACGTCTGATGATCCGTTGCCGGCGAGGATCGGTGTGACGAGTTCCGGCTTGCTGAACTGATCAATGATGGTCGTCACCCCGAATGTCACCGCCTGGTGCGGCGCTCCTGGCAACAAGTGGAGGTGGGTATCGATCAACCCCGGCAGCAGTGTCCCCCCGGCTCCGTCGACAACCTGATCCGACGGGTCGGCTAACTCCGGGCCGCCGACGGCGTCGATCCATCCGTCAACGATACGTACGGCGCTGTCCTTAGTGATCCGGTTGCCATCAAATACCCGAATGTTGGTGATCGTGAGGCTCATGTCCACGAAGATAGAAGTTGACCTAACGAGAAGGTCAAGCGGCTAGGCTTCTTTGGTGCGACATTCCATCAGCCAGGTCGCGAAGATCGCTGGCGTCACTTCTCGAGCACTTCGACACTATGACGCCATCGGCCTTCTTACCCCCAGTGAAGTCGGTGCCAATGGCTACCGTTGGTACGGCCGTGCCGAGCTGCGTCGGCTCCAACGCATCCTGTTGTTGCGACAGATGGGCTTGGGCTTGGTCGAGATTGGGCAGGTAATCAGCGGGCAGAGCAGCGAGATTTCCGCGTTGCGTTTTCAACGCGATCAGATCCTCTCTGAGCGAGATCGTCTGGACGCCGTCATCGAGACGATCGAGCGGACCATCACAGACCTCACTGGCAATGATGTCATGGATCCCGAGGATTTCTTCCGTGGCCTCCATCAAGACCGTCTCCGCTTACGGAACCACTTGTCGGCGGTGCACGGTCCCGGTGTGGAGGCCACCTTCAGCAGTGCCGCGGCGGCCACCTCCAGTTGGGAAGTCGCCGACTACGAGCAGGCGGCAACCAAGAGCCGCGAGCTTCTGCACCGAATGGCGGTCCTTTTCCATCAAGGCGTCCCACCATGTGCGGGCCCCGCTCAGGAGCTCGTCGGCGAGCACTACAACTCCATGGGCCAATTCTGGCAGCCAGATGCCAGTTCCTACGAGGCCTTGGCTGATCTCTACTTGAGTGACAACCAGCAACGAGCGTGGATCAGCAAGATCGATCCCGTCTTGCCTCCGTGGCTCGCAGCAGCGATGAAAACCTATGCCAAGCAGCTGCCTCATAGAGCCCCGACTCGTAAATCCGACGAACATCGATGCCGTGAGTTGAACTACTGACAGCAAGAGGTCCGGTAAGAGATTTTGAGGCGACTGGTAAAAGTTCCCTGCTAAGGCGGGGCCTCTAGTTTCACTTCGAAAGCGACGTATGACATTCCGCGCTGCCAATTCCCGAAGCTCACACACTTCCCCGCCCGTACCACGATCCAGACGAAGTTGCCACGGCCTAACTCCGGGCAGGGCCCGGCGCACGTTCGCAGGCACCGACTCCAAAAACCTGATGATAGGGATGGGTGCCATTCACTGGAAATCAACGGCTGATAAGGTATTGGCATACCGACCGACTAGTGGATGATGAGAGCGCAGTGGAACTGGCGATGCGCGAACAGCAGCGGCAGCGCACGCGGGCTTCGATCCTGCGGGTGGCCGCGGAGGAATTTGACGAGCGTGGATATGCCGCGGTCGCACTAAGTGAAATCGCGAAGCGCATCGAATTGACCAAAGGATCGGTGTACTTCCACTTCAACTCCAAATCCGACCTGGCCAAAGCCGTGATCGATACGTATTTTTCGGCGTGGGAGTCACTCGTGCAGGCAATCTCCGATCGCGAACTGACAGGACTGACAGCACTGCGTTGGCTCTCGGCCGAAGTCGCGCACCGCTATCGGGATGACGCCGGAGTCCGGGCACCACTCCGACTGATGCGCGAAGCCAATCTCATTGGCATCGACCTGCCGACTCCGTTCCTCGCATGGGTCGAGTCGGTCGCAAAGCATCTGGGTGAAGCCCGCCACGGGGGGGAGGTTCGCCCTGATCTGGATCTCGACGCCGTCGCGTGGCAGATCGTTGCCGGCTTCTTCGGTGCCCAGGAAATATCCCACCAGCTCACTGGGCGCTCCGATCTCGTCGAGCGAGTTGAAGCGATGTGGGAAATGTTTCTGCCCGGGATCGCGGCAGTACGCACGGGCTAAAAGCTACCAGACTCCTTCCCAGAACAGGACCAGCCGCCGGGTCCGCACGTGGTAGTGCTGCTATTCGACGCCTTTGAGCGCGCTCGTCATATCGATGCCCTTGATCCGCCTGGTCAACATCAGCGTCGCAGTCATCGCGAAAACGATCGTAATCAGGGACGCAATGGCCCAGCTTCCCATCGTAATGAACGGGTGATAACTGGCTCGATCCGTGCTGAACAGGCCAACATATTCACCGAGGAACCACCACCCGGCCGGGATGCCCAAGAGCCACCCGATCAAGGTGGTGGAAATGTTCTCGCGGCTGGCCAGAGATCGGAGTTCCTGATGATGGAAGCCCAAGACGCGCAGGGTCGCGTAGTCTCGGATACGTTCGGTGAAGCTCATCGCGCCGAGATTATAAAGGACTACGACGGCGAGGATGATCGCAAAGACCTTAATGAGCGTGAAAACGCTGGTCAGGGACGCGACCAGCGACCGCGCATTTTCGCTCTGCTCGTCGAGCGTGACCGCACCGGCCACGGCGGACAGGTCGATGACCTCCTGGCCAACGGACTTCTCGGTCAGATAGCCGTTTGGCGTGAATATCCCTCCGGCTGCGGCCCAGGTGGAATCCGAGACGAGGACACCTTGGGGTTCGGAGATGGAGGTCAACGCGGTGATCTGGAGATCGATACCGGAGCCATCCGTCGTTTCCACGTTGATCTCGTCTCCAACATCGACGCCCAGTTGATTAGCGAGCCGCTCACTGATGATTGCGCCGTCGTCCACCGTCACCGGGTCTCCGCCTGAATCGAGAACCCGGAAGAGATCCCCCTCTCCCAGAACTGTCAAGGTGTGCTCGACACCTCCATCAGAGTCGATGCGCGCCGGGGACTGCTCGATCCACTGTCCGGTCCCGGCTTCGGATTCGATCCTGTCTCGTGCCGCCGCACCTGCCAGCGGGGAGATCTGCAGACGTGTGTCGTAACGATACTGTTCCTCGTAAGACAGCTCCACCTGCTTATTGAGCGTATCCGGCATCCCGAAGCCGGTGACAAGTAGCATCATGCATCCTGTCGTCGCGATGACCCCCATAATGACCCGGACGGGACTACCCGTGGCATCCCGAATGGCCCACCTGCTGCCATAGGGAATCCGCTGCCATATGGCGCGCAGGCGTTCAAGTGGTGTCCGTCGAGCCCTCCCCGTGTCTGGCCGCATCCCCTCTGCCGGGCTCATCCTTCGCATGCGGCGGGTTGCAGACCAGGACGCGACGATACAGACCGTAATCAGCACGAGTGGAAGGGCAGCGCTGTCGATGGCATAGGCGGGCTGCCAGATGGGCAACGAGAAGCTGCCTTGCTGCGTATCAAGAACATAGCGGGACAACGCGGGCGTCAGCGCCAGTCCCGCGACGCAACCTGCCGATACGGCGACGATCCCCACCGCGGTGTAGTAGGAGGCGATAACTCGATTCGAGTAGCCAAGGGCTTTCAGGATGGCCACCTCGGCGCGTTGGATATCGGTGAGACGTCGGATGGAGGTGGAAATCGATAGCAAGGCCACGAGGAGGAACAACGACGAGAACAGGTACGACAGACTCCGGATCTGGTCCACCCGCTCGTACGCGGTCGCGACATGGGGGTAAGTATCTGTTTCAGTAAACGACCCGTACCGATCGCCCAGGATCGTCCTGACCGCATCACCCAATTGTGCAGGGTCCCCGCTCACCACGATGCTCTGGCTGACGGGTGCTTGGGCGGCCAGTTCCCTGGCGGTCTCGTTGCTGACCAGCCCATAGCCGTAGGTCGAAGCGTCAGGGGCGACCATCCCACTACCGGCATAGGCTATCTTGTCCGGTTGGAGTATCAGCCCATTGATGCGTAGTTCTGTTTCCTCCCCCTCACGCGTCACGGTCATCCGATCGCCTGTGTCCAGATTGTTGGCTTTCGCGTAGGACTCGTCGAGCCAAACTCCGTCCGAGGAGTCCACCGGGGCGCCGGTGACGACCCGCGGCGAATTGATGTCGCTGACGCCTCTGGTGGACAGTTCAAGATCATCGACCGTCCCTCCACGGGTTACCGTGACCGGGATCGAAGACACCAGGGCGGCCTCGTCCACACCACCGATCTGCTCGACTTCGGCAAGATCCTCATCGGTCAGGTCTAGACCGGTGATCCATGCGTCAGGCATCCTGTTCTCAGCGGCAAAGGAATCAAGCTCCATTTCGATTCCCTTCCACCCGCCTTCCAGACCCGAAAAGATTAGAACGCTGAGGGCTGCCATGAGGCAAACGGCGGCGAATTGGGCCCAATGCTCTCGCAGGTCCCTGCCGAGTTTGTGGATGAACAGCACCATCATGCGGAAGCCTGCCGACCGATGATCTCGGGGGTCGCATTGTGGGTGTCCTCAATGATTTTTCCGTCCGCCAGACGGATGAGTTTATCGGCAGCGGCAGCCAACAATTGATCATGCGTCACAACAACCACGGCGGTGCCCGTAGCGTGCGCGGTTTCTTGCAATTGGGCAAGAATCTCCACCCCGGTCTGAGAATCCAGGGCACCACTGGGCTCGTCGCAAAGCAAGAGGGCCGGCCTCTTGGCCAGCGCCCGCGCGATCGCCACTCGTTGCATTTCCCCGCCCGAGAGATGGCGAGGAAACTGGTTGAGCCGGTGTCCGAGTCCGACGCGACGCAACAGATCAGTAGCGATGCTCCCCGCCTCGCGACGTGACATGACCAGAGCAGCCGCGAGGGCAACATTCTCGACGGCGGTCAGATTGGGCACCAAGTTGTAGAACTGGAAGACAAATCCGACTTGAGCGCGCCGATACTGCGTCAGGGCACGATCCGACAGCGACTCCAGATGGTCTTCGCCAACACGGATGGTGCCTGTGCTCGGGCTGTCCATGCCCCCGATGATGTTCAGCAGAGTGGTCTTCCCCGACCCGGAAGGACCGAGGATAACGGTGAACTCACCGGCGGCAATCTGGACACTCACGTCCGCCAGCGCAACGACTCGGGCGTGTCCGGTGCCGAAGGTCCGGCCCGCGCCACTGGTCGAGATATAGGTCGGGTGTGTAGCTACCACTGGACGATCAGCGCTCCATAGTGCGTTCCCGAGCCCGTTCCCACCAGCAACGCGGTCTCTCCGGGTCGGATCCGCGTCCTATGCAGGGCCAGGGGGATGCTGGCGGCGATGGTATTGCCCACCTCCGCCAGGGTGATGGTCATCTTCTCCCGTCCCCAGAACCTGGCCATCATTTCCATTCCGGCTTTGCTCGTTTGGTGGGGAATCACATGGTCGATCCCCTCCGTGCTGGTGCTCAACCCGGGGCGGAGAGCTTCGAGGAAGGGCGGAAAAGTTCCAATGGCGCCCCGAAGCAACTTCAGGCCCTGCATATCGAACTGGAAGTCCTCCGGGTGTGCGGGGGCGTCATCGACGCGCAACCGACTGCCAAAACCGCGAATTTCGGCATCACGAATCCCCCGTTGATCCGTGAAGAACGATGAATCCGTGATTCCTTGGCCCGAACGATCTGCTTTTCCCAGCACCACTGCCGCCGCTGCATCGCCGATGAGACAGGCGCTTTCTGGCTGACTGAAATTCAGTCCGCGGCTACCCGCCTCCGTCGAAACCACCAGGATGTTGGCAGCAAGGCCAGCTTCAAGAATGAGAGCCGCTTGTTGGAAGGCCACCAGGAACGAAATGCAAGTTGCATGAATGGAGAACGCAAATTTTCCGGTTATCCCCAACTGGCTAGCGATGGGTGCACCTCCGTCGGGGATGGCCTGCATGGGACTTCCCGAGGCATTGAGCACCAGGTCGATATCCTTCAGAGTCAGTCCGGCATCTTCAATGGCCCTCTCCGCGGCCAAAGCGCCCTGCGCTAGAGGGTCCTCGTCGGCACTGATCCAATGCCTATGGTGTATCCCGGTCCGCTGTATGGCTTCCTCCGCGGAGATTCCGCAGAGAGCGGCAACCTCCGCTGTCGGAACGATCCGTCGTGGTAGCGCTTCCCCTGATCCCAAAACCCGAACTGACAAAGTACCCATGACCGGACTTCCTCCCCTAAGCATCAACGATAATCGACATACTAGCCGACCGGTCAGTGAAAAAGACAGAACGAATTCAGACGTATGGAGGTCGACGCCCAAGAGTGGGACGTTTGGTAAATTTTCCGGCGTCCTCATTGGCGAGTAGCGCTTGACGGTAGCGCACGTCTGGACATTTGGTAGCACGGTTCCGGGGATATGGTGTGTAATCTCGCAACATCGTGGACACCAAATCTCTTCACTTCGTGGACAGCGGATCTCATGGCTTCGTGTGTCCTGTCTCAACGCATCGTGGACACACGATCTCATGACATCGTGGACACGCTGTCTCACCACATCGTAGACACTGGCCCGTGCTCAGTGCGCTGGGACAGTCGATGGCATGACCAACGTACTTTCGCCCAGCACACGGGCTGCGATCATCAACTACGACCCGGCCCAGCCCCACTCCCTGACGGTGAGCGATTTCTGCAAATCGCTGAAGGTCTCCCGGAGCGTGTTCTACAAGATCCGCGGCCGTGCCGCCACCGAATCAACGGCCGCTCTGCATCCCCAGTCCCGGGCGCCGAAACAGCCCGCTCGGCGGTACGGTACGGCGGTGGTCAATGAGCTCGTCAGGATCCGAAAACAGCTCAAATCCGACGGGTGGGACTACGGGCCACTTACGATCTATTACGAGGCCACCATCCAGGACGCCTTCCCCGGCGGGAAGGTCCCCTCAGTGGCGACCATCGCCAGGCTCCTGGCCAGCGTCGGACATGTCGAGCGCTCTCCACGCAAACGTCCGAAATCCTCCTACATCCCCTTCGTGCGGGCCACCGCGATGGCGCTGTGGCAGCTCGATGCTTTCGAGTTCCGGCTGGCCAACGGGCCCAAGGTGACGGTGTACCAGCTCCTTGACGACGCGACCCGTTACGACGTGGGTACCTGGGCATACCAACGGGAGGAAAACAGCGCCGACGCCCAACACGTCCTCGCCAAGGCCATCGCCGCGCACGGAGCTCCGCAAGAGGTCTTAAGCGACAATTCGTTGGCGTTCAACCAACTGCGCCAGGGCAAGATCGGAGCCGTGGAAATCTACCTGGCCTCAAAGGGCACCATGCCGATCAGTGGCCTGCCGGGCAAGCCCACGACCCAGGGTAAGAATGAACGCTCGCATCAAACCCTGCAGCGGTTTCTCCTAGCCAACCGGCCCGGGACACTGGAGCAACTGCGCGAAAGGATCGCCCGATATAGACAGCACTATAACCATCGTCGGCCGCACCAGTCCCTGAACCAATCCACCCCAGACACCGCGTGGGAACTGCTCGTCCATACGCCGGCGACGGAGCCGTTGGCGCTGGCGGTGCTCGAGAGCAAGGCCGCCGAGTACCGCCGGGTGCGCAGGCTCAGGCAGCTCGAGCTCGGGCGCGCCACGGTGACCATGTCCAAGTCCGGGAAGATCATCGATAACGACATCCTCGGTGGTAATGAGCAGGCACCGCAGGCTGTCAACCAGGTGCTCGTAGACGTCACCGCGGACAACCGGCAGGTCTACTATCAGGGATACCACGTGTCGTTGCCGACGACGTTCGCCGGACGCCGGTTCCAAAGAACGATCACCGAGAATGAATTCCTGCTCTCAGATCCCGACACCAGTGAAATCGTGTTCTCGTTCCCGTTGCCCATGATCGCATTACACGTGCGCGGGCGCTACGTTGCCTCCTACGCGATCCAGGGCGTGCAACTGTCCCATTCAACGAAGCAATGGGCGCGGAAACAAGCCGCTTACCGCGGGCAGTTCGCCGAACGTCAACGACAGGTGCCGGAGGTCTTCAACCGCGGCTAGGTTCAAGACCCACATGGCTCGTAGTGAGCGCTGGTAGCTGTGCACGAAGCCATGAGATCCGCTGTCCACGAAGTGAAGAGATTTGGTGTCCACGATGTTGCGAGATTACACACCAACTACGCGGACTCGCGCTACCGTCAAGCCCTACTCGCCATGCGGCGGAACCGGACCTCGGTAGCGAGTTCCTCCATTTATGAAGTATGTCACATCATTCTTGTTTAAGCAGGATTAATTCTCAAAAAATTCTCACAATAATGGGAAATTCTCATTTTGAGCAGGATCCTACAGCACTCCCGGTTCCGGGTCTTCGCCCCGGGAATAACCCATCCCCAAATAGAGTTGAGTCAGGTAGACTCAAGTTTGAAACGAGGATGGACCTCCCAGGAAAGGATCCACATGGACGCCAAATTCACCACCAAGAGCCAGGAAGCCCTCTCGGCTGCCGGCATGAACGCCTCCACCGCGGGCAACGCGCAGGTCGAACCGGCGCATCTGCTCAAGGCGCTGATGGACGACCGCGGATCGTTGGCCGTCGAATTGCTGAAGAAGGCCGCGGTCGACCCGGACCAGGTCTCCGTCGCCGCCAGCGGGGCGATTCGTGACCTGCCGGCTTCCTCGGGCAGCACCGTCGCCCAGGCCCAGTACTCACGGTCGTTCCTGCAGGTCATCAACGCCGCAACGAAGGCCGCCTCCGATTTGGGCTTCGGCCGGGTATCGGCGGAGCACCTGCTGCTGGGGTTGGCGGCCGACGCCGGGAGGACGGGGGAGATCCTGCGATCCGCAGGGGCCTCCGAACAGGCACTGAAGGCCGCGGTCGAGGGGCTGCGCGGGGATCATCCGCGCGATACCGAAGACCCCGAAAGCACCTTCGAGGCCCTGGAGAAGTTCGGTACCGACCTGACGGCCATCGCCCGTTCGGGCAAACTCGACCCGGTGATCGGACGTGATGCCGAGATCCGCCGGCTCGTCCAGGTGCTCTCCCGCCGGACGAAGAACAACCCGGTGCTCATCGGTGATCCGGGCGTCGGCAAAACCGCAGTGGTCGAAGGGCTGGCCCAGCGGATGATCGCCGGCGACGTCCCCGAATCATTGCGCGGCAAGACGCTGATTGCCCTGGACCTCGGATCGATGGTTGCGGGCGCCAAATACCGGGGCGAATTCGAGGAACGCCTCAAGGCGGTCCTGGAGGAGATCCGGGATTCGGACGGACAGATCGTCACGTTCATCGACGAAATCCACACCGTGGTCGGTGCCGGGGCCTCCGAGGGCGCCATGGATGCCGGCAACATGCTCAAGCCGATGCTGGCCCGCGGCGAACTGCGGCTGATCGGGGCCACCACCCTGGACGAATACCGGCAGAACATCGAGAAGGACCCTGCCCTGGAACGCCGTTTTGCGCAGGTCTATGTCGGCGAACCCAGCGTTGACGACACGATCGGCATCCTGCGCGGTCTCAAGGAACGCTACGAGGCACACCATAAGGTAGAGATCGCCGACTCGGCGGTGGTGGCCGCGGCCACCCTGTCCAACCGTTACATCTCCGGTCGCCAGCTGCCGGACAAGGCCATCGATCTGGTTGACGAGGCCGCCTCCCGGCTCCGCATGGAAATCGATTCGGCTCCCGAGGAGATCGACGAGCTGCGCCGCGTGGTGGACCGGATGACGATGGAGGAGTTGGCCCTCAAGGGCGAAAACGACCCCGCCTCGCGGGAACGCCTCGAGGCACTGCGTGCGGATATGGCCGACCGGCGCGAACGGCTCGATGCCCTGAACGCCCGGTGGGACGCCGAAAAGGCAGGCCTGAACCGTGTCGGCGATCTGAAGGTCCAGCTCGACGAGCTGCGCTCACGGGCCGAGCGGATGCAACGGGAGGGGGACCTGGAGAAGGCATCGCGCCTGCTCTACGGTGAGATCCCCGAATTGCAGCGGCAGCTCGACGCCGCCCAGGCCGAAGAGGCCGAAGGCGCCCACGAGGAGACGATGGTCTCCGATGAAGTCACCGCCGATGACATCGCCGAAGTGATCTCGGCCTGGACCGGGATCCCCGCCGGACGCATGCTCCAAGGCGAAAGCCAGAAATTGCTGGACATGGAGTCCCTGCTCGGGCAGCGGCTGATCGGCCAGTCCAATGCCGTCACCGCGGTCTCCGACGCCGTGCGACGCTCCCGGGCAGGGATCGCCGACCCCGACCGGCCCACGGGCTCGTTCCTGTTCCTCGGACCCACCGGCGTGGGCAAGACGGAACTGGCCAAGGCGCTCGCGGACTTCTTGTTCGACGACGAACACGCCATGGTACGCATCGACATGTCCGAGTACTCCGAGAAGCATGCGGTATCCCGGCTCGTCGGCGCCCCTCCGGGGTATGTCGGTTATGAGGAAGGCGGACAACTCACCGAAGCGGTTCGCCGTCGGCCGTATTCGGTGATCCTGCTGGACGAGGTGGAGAAGGCCCATCCCGAGGTCTTCGACATCCTCCTGCAGGTCCTCGACGACGGGCGCCTGACCGATGGGCAGGGCCGTACGGTGGACTTCCGCAACACCATCCTGGTGCTCACGTCCAACCTGGGTTCACAATTCCTGGTCGATCCCGCGCTGGACGCCACAGCCAAGAAGGAAGCGGTCATGAACATCGTGAACACCTCGTTCAAACCCGAGTTCCTGAACCGCCTGGATGACGTCATCCTCTTTGATCCGCTCTCCCTGGACCAGCTGGGCCGGATCGTGGAGATCCAGGTGGCCACCCTGGCCCGTCGACTCTCCGAACGGCGGCTGAGCCTGCAGGTCAGCGACGAAGCCCGGGAATGGCTGGCCAGGACCGGATACGACCCCGCGTACGGGGCGCGACCCCTGCGTCGGCTGGTCCAGCGCGAAATCGGGGATCGTCTGGCCAAGGCGGTGCTCTCCGGGGCAATCGTCGACGGGGACACCGTGGACGTCCAGCTCGATGCCGAGGCGGAGGCACTGACGGTCAACCGGTCCACTGCCGCGCCGACAGGCACCGCCAGCTAGGTGGAGGTCGTTTCGGAGGCCGGGAGGAGCGAGACCGTCGTCGTTCCCTCCTCCAGCGCGAGGAAGCAGGCGACACTGCGATCCCCGGCCTCCCAGGTTCCCGAGGAGGGGCGGCTGAAGGCATAGTTCCAGTTGCCTTCCAGCGCAGCCTCGGGATCGAGCTCGATCGCCCGGCAGGCCTCTTCCGCCTTCGTGGTCACCCGTGGATCCCCGGGAAAGGGGACGTCTTCGAGGGTCTCGAGGCCAATGAGCTGGGCCGCATGCGGCGTCGAGCAGGTGACGATCGTCGCCGGCTCGAGCGGGGAACTGAACTCCGCCAGGCAGTCGCCGACCTCGAATTGCGAGGCAGGGGCCTTCTCCGCGATGATCCCGTCGATCCCCGGGGAGCTGTTGCGCGCCACGCTGTCCGTGGGTTCGGGGTCCGGTTGCCTGGACTGGACCAACCGGGTGACGCCGAAGACCAGGATCAGGATGATGCCGATGGAACCGATCACCAACCAGACGGGGGCGATCCCGAACCGGTGGGAGACTTGGGTCCGTGCCGACCGCGCTGGTTGGTAACCCGGCGGTTGCTGATCGGGGGGCTGCTCCACGGACGCTCCCTTCAGGACGAGTGCGGCGATGAGAGTATTACCACCTACTCTAACGGGCGCCCGGGAGTCGTCGGGACGGCACCCGACTGGGAAACATGTTAACCTTGGAATACGAAAGAAACAGCCACATTCTCCGGGGCCTTCCTCCTCACGTGAGGGACCACCTCCGGATCTAGCGATAAAGGGGGTCACGCCATGGGGCGCGGCCGTCAGAAGGCAAAAGCGACACGACAGGCCAGGGATATCAAGTACTATTCCCCGGCCACTGATTTGTCTGCCCTGCAACGCGAGCTCGGACAAGGCCGCGGTCATGGGACAGGCTCCTCTGCGCATGCCGACGATTCCTACGACGCGGACTACGCGGAGTATGCGGACAGGTATTCCAGCGATGACGACGAGGGCGAATCCCGTCGGATCGGCTGACCACGGCATCCCCTGGATGCGGTGGCAATGAGTTCCACCCGATACGGTGCACCGACGCCGGACGACACAACCGTGTCGCCTGTGTACTTCTTCATGCCCGGAAGCCAGGATGATGCCCATGGACCTGCCGATCGCCAACGCGCACCGGGCGGCGATCCGTTCCATCGAGCGGGTCGTCGCCGAGTCGGCACCACCCCAGGCCCCTGACGTCGCCCGGCGTGGCATCACCACGATGCTTGAGGGTGGATCCGTCCTGGCCCTGACCGGTGCCGGGATCTCGACCGACTCGGGGATCCCCGACTATCGCGGCCCGAACGGTTCCCTGCGCTCCCATCGGCCAATGACCTTCCAGGAGTTCAAACACGATTCCGGGGCCCGCCAACGCTATTGGGCCCGCAGTTTCGTGGGATGGCGCAGGATGTCCGGATCGGAGCCCAACGAGGGGCACCGGTTGGTGGCCTCACTTCAGCAAGCGGGATTCCTCAACGGCGTCGTGACCCAGAACGTTGATGGCCTGCACCGTCTCGCAGGATCCACCGAGGTGTTGCCTTTGCACGGGGACCTCGATGAGGTGAAGTGCCTGAACTGCGGCTTCGTGGAAAACCGTGTCGATCTCGACCGGAGGCTGGTGGAGGCCAATCCGGGATACCTCGATCGGATCGTCGTGGACCCCGATTCGGTGAACCCCGACGGCGACATCACTCTCAGTGCAGACCAGATCGCCGACTTCACCATGGTCGGGTGCCTGTCCTGCGGCAGCATGGAACTCAAACCCGACGTCGTCTACTTCGGGGAGAACGTCCCGGTGGAGCGCAAGGAGACGCTGAAGCACCTGGAGAAGGGCTCCCGGGGGCTGCTGGTCATCGGGTCGAGTCTGGCGGTCATGAGCGGCTATAAGTTGGTGCTCAACGCCGTGGCCGCCGGGCGGCCGGTGGGCATCA
This sequence comes from Arthrobacter sp. AOP36-A1-22, assembly GCF_052377615.1. Taxonomy (NCBI): domain Bacteria; kingdom Bacillati; phylum Actinomycetota; class Actinomycetes; order Micrococcales; family Micrococcaceae; genus Arthrobacter; species Arthrobacter sp. AOP36-A1-22. The sequence continues at coordinate 243,600 of NZ_JBQSWX010000001.1, read as the reverse complement.
TCAACGGCGGGCCCAGCCGCGGCGATGCAAAGGCCGACTGGAGATGGCGCACCCGGGTCACCCCTGCCCTGCATGAACTGACCCGGGCCCTGGGCCTCGAAGACCCCAGCTAGAGCCCTGGCGCATCCCGGATCGGCGGGTTGGTCCGCTGGCCTGGAGCTCCATGACGACCGCCGCGCCCCCTGAGCGGGAACGCGGCGGTCGGCAGGGGAAACCGGATCAGCCGGCGTAGGCCCCGCGCATCAACACGGCTCCGCCGTCGACGCCCTTGGCACCCTGGACGAAGTCCGTACCGGCGCTCGACGCTTCCTCCGTGACGGTCCCGACCGTCCCGGCGACCCAGGAGGGGACACCGCGGTCGTTCAGCCGGGCCACGGCAGCATCTGCCGATGCGCCGTCGACGATCGCGATCATGCCCACCCCCAGGTTCAGCGTGCGCTCCAGGTCGGACTGGGGGACACCCCCCAGCTCACTGATGACGGTGAACACCGCCGGCAGCGACCAGGTCGAACGGTCCACCGAGGCCATGAGTCCCTGTGGCAGCACGCGGGCCAGGTTCGCCGCCAGGCCACCACCGGTGACGTGGCTGAATCCGTGCAGGGCCATGGTGCTGCCGGTATTGAGGTGGCCCATCAGGTCCAGGCAGTCCGCCGTGTAGATGCGGGTCGGGACCAGCAGTTCCTCACCCAGCGTCCCACCGAATTCCGGGACCTCGCGTTCCAGCGACCAGCCGGCATGGTTGATGACGCTGCGGACCAGCGAGTAGCCGTTGGAATGGATGCCCGAAGAGGCCATGGCGATGACCACGTCACCGTCGCGTACCCGTTCCGGGCCCAGTAGGGCATCGGCTTCGACGGCGCCGGTTGCGGCCCCGGCGATATCGTAGTCATGCTCCCCGAGTAGCCCCGGGTGCTCGGCGGTTTCCCCGCCGACCAGCGCGGTATCGGCCAGCGAGCAGCCCTCGGCGATGCCCCTGACGATATCGGCGATACGCTCGGGGACCACCTTGCCGCAGGCGATGTAGTCGGTCATGAACAGCGGCTTGGCCCCGACCACGACGATGTCATCGACGACCATGCCCACCAGGTCCTGGCCGATGGTGTGGTGGATGTCCATGGCCTGGGCGATCGCGACCTTGGTCCCGACACCGTCCGTGGAGGTGGCCAGCAGAGGCTTGTCGTAGGAGCGCAGGGCACTGGCATCGAAGAGACCGGCGAAACCGCCCACTCCGCCGATGACCGAATCATTATGGGTGGCCTTGATGGCGTCCTTCATGAGTTCGACGGCACGGTCGCCGGCCTCGACGTCGACACCGGCGGTTGCGTAGGTGATGCCTGCGGATCCGGGCTGGGAGGAAGTCATTCTGGGGGCGTCCTTTACTGGGAGCTCGGGGTCTTGTCGGCGGGGGAGAGGGTGTCCTCGAACTCTGCGTCCGGTCCGGGATCGCAACCGCGGCTGCCGGCATCGGGACGCTCAAGCAGGTTCTTGCCCAAACGGTCCTGGTCGGGCAGCTTGATCGGGTATTCCCCGGAGAAGCAGGCGGTGCACAGACGCTCGCGCGGCTGCCGGGTGGAGGCGATCATCCCGTCCTGGGAGATGTAGGCCAGGGAATCGGCGCCGACGGAGGTGGTGATCTCCTCGATGGTGGCCCCGTTGGCGATCAATTCGGCCCGGGAGGCGAAATCGATGCCGTAGAAGCAGGGCCATTTGATGGGAGGCGAGGAGATCCTGACATGGATCTCCGCGGCCCCGGCCTCGCGCAGCATCCGCACGACCGCCCGCTGGGTGTTGCCGCGGACGATGGAATCGTCGATGACGATGACGCGCTTGCCCCGGATGACCGGTTCGAGGGCATTGAGCTTGAGCTTGATGCCCAGCTGGCGCAGCGTCTGCGAGGGCTGGATGAAGGTCCGGCCCACGTAGGCGTTCTTCACGAAGCCATGGGCGAAGGGGATCCCCGACTCCTCGGCATAGCCGATGGCGGCCGGGGTGCCCGATTCCGGGACGGGGATGACGATATCGGCGTCGGTGGCGCTCTCGCGCGCCAGCTGGCGTCCCATGTCCACCCGGGATTCGTAGACCGACCGGCCGCTGATCGCGGCGTCGGGGCGGGCCAGATAGACGTATTCGAAGACGCAGCCGGCTGGGGTGGCGGGAGCGAACCGCTGGGAGCGGATGCCCTCGTCGTCGATGGCGATGAATTCGCCGGGTTCGATCTCCCGGATGAAGCTGGCGCCCACGGTGGCCAGGCCTGCTTGTTCGGAGGCGATCACCCAGCCCCGGGAGAGTCGACCCAGGACCAGTGGACGGACCCCGTGGGGGTCGCGGGCGGCATACAGGGTGCCTTCGGTCATGAAGACGAGGCTGAAGGCCCCCTGGAGCTTGGGCAGCAGGTCCAGGGCGGTCTGCTCGAAGGTCGTTCCTTCTTCTCCGCGCAGCAGGGCGGTGACCAGGGCCGTGTCGGTGGTGTTGCCCTGGGCGAGTTCGCCGCGGAACTTGGAGCCCTGCTCGGCCACGACCAGTTCCATCAGCTCGGCCGAGTTGATGAGGTTGCCGTTGTGGCCCAGGGCGACCGTGCCGTCGGCGGTGGCGCCCAGGGTGGGCTGGGCATTGGCCCAATGATTGGAACCCGTGGTCGAATAGCGGCAGTGCCCGATGGCGATGTGCCCGCTCATGGAGTTCAGGGTGTTCTCGTCGAAGACCTGGGACACCAGCCCCATGTCCTTGTAGACGTTGATCCGCTGGCCATCCGAGGTCGCGATGCCCGCGGACTCCTGACCGCGGTGTTGGAGGGCATAGAGGCCGTAGTAGGCGAGCTTCGCCACGTCCTCGCCCGGGGCCCAGACACCGAAGACCCCGCATTCGTCCTGCGGGCCCTTCTCGTCGGCCAAAAGATCATGTGAAAGCATTCCGTCACCACGCACCATGGTCATCATTCTTGCACGTTGTGGGTGCCCGGAAGGTCCCGAAGCTGCTACTTTGACGCGTTCCCGTCATCCATGGGTACCGCACGGGCCCGGGTGGAGCGCCGACGCAGGACCGCATCGACGGCCAGGAAGGCGATGGAACCGAGCAGGACCCCCGCCAAGGCGAAGACCACGGCGAAGAAACCGAATACCGATCCGCGGGTGAACTCGGCTCCCGGATCCCCGGCCAGGGCGGTGAACATGGCCGCCAGGACGCCGATGAAGGCCCCGACGCCGACGAAGGGCCAGAACTTCGGTGAACTGGACACCGAGACCTCGACGGACTCGGAAGCGGAGCCGCGGTCGCGGTCGGGGGGAACGGGCGCGGAACGGGGTGAATCCATACCCTAAAGGATACCGAAGAGCGGAAGATGTTCGGACAGGTCCGCCCGCAACCCCGAGGCCGAGAGCGAACCGGAGGCCACCGCTTCGGACCAGTCCAGTTCACCGGTGGCCAGCGGCAGCCAGACGGCGGCCTCGAGTTCGATCACGTTCGGCGGGGTGCCGCGGGTATGGCGCGGGCCGGCCACGCATTGGGCGACCCCGAAGGGCGGGACCCTGACCTCCACCGAATTGCCCTCGGCCCGTTCTGAAAGCTCTTCGAGGGCGTAGCGCACCGCCATCGCCACCGTGGGCCGGGGCAGGTCGGCGCGGGCGTCCGCGTCGGTCCGCCGCCAGGTGGACAGCGCCGCGAGCCCCTGCTCGGCGGGGATCCGTCGTCGTACGGCCATGTCCTAGTCCAACAGATCCAGGACCGGCTTGGCGACACGGATCCGCCCCACCGGTCGGCCACCACCCAGGACGGGTTTGTTGATCTTTTCCAGGACGGCGGTCATCGCATCGATCTCGACGGCGTCGACGGAGGCCAGCAGGGTCAGACCGACCAGCGTGGCGGCCCGCGCATTCCCATCACGGATCTTCAGGGCGCAGGAGACACCATCGGAGGTGCCCAGGATCAGCACCCCTTCGGCACCGAGCTTGGCGATGACGCCCAGATCCTCCATGACCACCGTGTTCTCCTCCCCGTGCCCGTGCACGGCCCAGGGGTAGTCGAGCATGGCGGTGGCGATCGTGGTGGCGCGGGCGTCGGAGGATTTGTTGCCGGGGGAGCGGGAAAGCCGTCCGGTGGCGGAGGCCAGGCCCCGCAACGAAATGGCGGGCACCGGGGCCCCGCATCCGTCGACGGCCAGATGGGTGATCTTCTCCCCGGCGTAGTCCTCCACGACCTCGACCACCCGGCGTTGCAGGGGATGATCCGGATCCAGATACGTGGCGGTGTCCCACCCGTTCTCGGTGCAGGCCCAGAGGAAGGCGGCATGCTTGCCCGAACAATTGAAGGCCAGGCGGGACGGGGAACCGCCCGAACGGATCGCCTCCATCCGGGTGGCTTCATGCCGGGGCCAGGCCGCGGGGCATTGCAGATCGTCGTCCGTCAGCCCCGCCTTGGACAGCATCGAGGCCGCCAATTCCTGGTGCTCGGTGCTGCCGACGTGGCTGGCGCAGGCCAAGGCGACCTCCGCGCCGCGCAAGGGGACCCCGGATTGCATGGAGGCCAGTGCCTGGAAGGGTTTGAGCGAGGAGCGGGGGTACATCGGGGCGTCGACATCGCCCAGCGCGTGCAGGACCGCCCCGTCGGCCCCCAGGACGACGGCAGTACCGGCATGGCGCGACTCGACGAGGCCGCTGCGGTCGATGACAGCCAGGTCGGCGAAGTCGGAGTGGGTCTGTGGCATGCCCCCAGTGTATTCGCCGCCCCGCCGATCCGGCTCAGGCATCCGCGGACGCGCGGCCCAGGACGGCGACCAGGAAATTCGTGTCCCCGGGGTGGGGGCGCAGATCCCAGCTGGAGAACAGCCCGTCCACCGTGAAGCCGGCGGCCCGGGCGTCGGCCAGGAAGTCCTCCGGGGCGTAGCCCCGATCGGCGCCGAACCCGATGACGGCCCGGCCTCCGGGGGCCAGGACCGAGTGGAATCCCTGCAACACCTCCGGGGCGGTGCCCGGCGCCAGGAAGGCCATGACGTTGCCGGCGCAGACCACCAGGTCGAATACCGCCCCTTCCGCGGACAGCCCGGAGTCAGAGAGATCGCCGACCCTCCAGTCCTGCTCCGGGAACGCGGTCTTCGCCGCCGCAAGCAGCACGGGGTCGGCGTCCATGCCCAGGACCTGGTGGCCACGTCGGCCCAGTTCCCCGCCCACGCGTCCCGGGCCGCATCCGGCGTCCAGGATCCTGCTCCTCCGCGGGAGCATGGCATCGATCAGACGGGCTTCACCGTCGAGGTCGGCGCCTTCGGCCCGCAGGGACTCGAAGCGTTCGATATAGGACCGTGAATGTCCCGGGTTTTCCTTGCACTGGGCTTCCCACAGGGTTTCTTTACGCACGGGGACCAGCCTACTCACGCCGGGGGCCATCCGCCCCGGTAGGCTAGGGGATCGTGAAGGTACTCGTCATTGGCCCGGGCGGCCGCGAACACGCCATTATCCGTTCCCTCCTCGACGATCCATTCGTCACCGAGGTCCATGCAGCACCGGGCAACGCGGGCATCGCCGGCGACGTGCCGGTCCATGCCATCAATGCCCAGGATCCGGAGGCCGTCCTTGCGTTGGCGCGGACGCTGGAAGCATCCCTGGTGGTCATCGGGCCGGAAGCCCCGCTGGCCGCAGGGGTCGCCGATGCCCTGACCGACGCGGGCATCCCGGTCTTCGGCCCCTCGAAGGCCGCAGCCCAGCTCGAGGCATCCAAGGCCTTCGCCAAGGAGATCATGGCAGTCGCCGGCGTCCCCACCGCCATGGCCCGGGTCGCCACCGATGCCGCCACCGCGGCCGACGCCCTCGATGCCTTCGGGGCACCCTATGTCGTCAAGGACGATGGGCTCGCCGCGGGCAAGGGGGTCGTGGTCACCGGGGACCGCGACGAGGCCCTGGCCCATGCCACCGAATGCTTCGCCGCCGGCGGCAGCGTCGTCATCGAGGAATTTCTGGACGGGCCCGAGGTCTCCCTCTTCGTCCTGTCCGACGGCCGGCATGCCGTTCCGCTGGCACCGGCCCAGGACTTCAAACGCATCTTCGACGACGACCAGGGCCCGAATACCGGGGGCATGGGCGCCTACAGCCCGTTGGAATGGCTCCCCGAGGGGTTCGTTGACGACGTCATCGAACGGGTGGCGGCACCGACCATCAAGGCGATGGCCGACCGCGGGACCCCGTTCACCGGGGTCCTGTATTGCGGGCTGGCGCTGACCCGCCGTGGCATCCGGGTCATCGAGTTCAACGCGCGGTTCGGCGATCCCGAGACGCAAGCGGTCCTCGCCCGGCTCAAGACCCCGTTGGGCTCGCTGCTGCTGGCGGCGGCCCAGGGCACCCTGGACGACGTCGAACCGCTCACCTGGCGTCCGGAGACGGCCGTGGGTGTCGTCGTGGCCTCGGCCCGCTACCCGGAGGCACCGGTGACCGGGGACGCCATCACCGGGCTCGACGAGGCAGCAGCCCTCGAGGGGGTCAGCGTCCTGCACGCGGGAACGGCGCTGGACGATGCCGGGACCACCGTTTCCGCCGGGGGCCGGGTCCTGGCGGTGGTCGGACTGGGGCGTTCCCTGGCAGCGGCCAGGGAACGCGCCTATGCGGGAATCGCACGGATCGGCCTCGCGGGCAGCCAGCATCGCACCGACATCGGCCTGCGTGCGGAACAAGGAAAAATCATCGTCGAACCGGAAGGCCACTGATGACCGACTTCACCACCGAGACCCTGGAACTACCGGGATGGGACCACCTGTATTCGGGGAAGGTCCGCGATCTGTACACCCCCGCGGGGATCGACGCCGAGCAGTCGGATCGCGTCCTGGTGGTCGCCAGCGACCGCATCAGCGCCTATGACTTCGTCCTGGACACCCCCATCCCCGATAAGGGCAAGGTCCTCACCCAGCTGTCCCTGTGGTGGTTCGACCAGCTCGACGGATTCGCCAACCACGTCATCTCCACCGAAGTGCCCGACGCCGTCGCCGGACGGGCCATGGTCTGTCGGAAACTGCAGATGTACCCGGTCGAATGCATCGCCCGCGGATACCTGACCGGGTCGGGGTTGGCCGAATACACGGCTCACCAAACCGTGTGCTCACTTCCCCTGCCGGAGGGACTGGTGGACGGCTCGGCACTGGAACCGGCGATCTTCACCCCCTCGGCGAAGGCCGAGGTCGGCGAGCACGACGAGAACATCACCTTCGACGCCGTCGTGGAACGGGTCGGGGCCGAGGTGGCCGGGCAACTGCGCGACCTGACCCTGGGCATCTATACCCGGGCGGAGGAGATCGCCCGTGGGCGCGGCATCATCCTGGCCGACACCAAGGTCGAATTCGGACTGGACCCGGCCACCGGGACCATCACCCTGGGCGACGAGGTGCTGACCCCCGATTCCTCGCGCTTCTGGGATGCCCGCACCTACGCCCCGGGGCGGGCCCAGCCATCCTTCGACAAGCAGTTCGTCCGCGATTGGCTCGTCTCCGATGACTCCGGGTGGGACCGTGCCGGCACGACCCCGCCACCGCCGCTCCCGCAGCAGGTCGTCGTGCGGACCCGGGCCCGCTACATCGAGGCGTACGAACGCCTGACCGGGAAGACCTTCACGGCCTGAGCGGGCGGGCCCCGCCGGCCACGGCGGGGTTCCTAACGCCGTGAAGCGCGGATCTCCGTGGCCAGCTCGATCGCCAACGAGGCGCGGTCCGGGGAACCGGCCAACGCAAAGGCCTGCTGGGCCCGGGCGAGATGGTCGATGGCCTCGGTGCCGTTGCCCATCCCGACCATGCAGCGGGCCGTGAGCAGGTCGATTTCGCCCTGGAGGTGCTGGGAGAGGATCTCGCGGTCCTTCTCCACGGGGGCCAGTTCCTCGAGCGCCTGCTCGGGCTGGCCGTTCAGGTGCAGCCAGCGGGCCCGGATCAGGCGCAGTTCCAGGGCCTCGGCCGGGTTGCCCCCGATGACGCTGATCGCCAGTTCGGCCTTTTCGATGCACTCCAGGGTTTCGGGTTCGACCACCCCGGCGGTCAGCCGCATCGACGCCGAGGCCTTGTTGAAGCGGGCCCACTGTTCGATGTCGCTGGCCGGCAGCAGGCGTTGGGCGGCCAGTTGATGGTTGCTCAGCCCCGAGACGATGTCCTGGCGCTTGAAGGCCACGTTGCCGATGGCCCAGTAGGCGTTGCCGGCGGTCTGGCTGGGGGCGCCCTCGGCCACCGCATCCGCCAAGGCCTCGCAGCTGGTCCAGGCGGCGTCGAGCTGTCCGGATTCGGCCAGCGAGGCGATGAGGGAGAACAAGGCGCCGATGTAGATCAGCGAATCACCGGGCAGGTTCTTGCCCAGTTCCACGGCGGTGATCGCATGTTCGACGGCGATATGCAGCTTGCCCAATCCCAGATAGGCATTGGCCACCAGCGTTTCGGCCCGGACCTTCAGCGCCAGGGACTCGTCCGTCAGCGGGTGGTTCAGGACCTCCTCGGCCGTGGTGCGGTATTCATCGTGACGGCCCTGGTCACGCAAAGACTCGGCGCGCAGGAACATCATGTTCCACCACGCACTTGAATTCTTCAGCCGCAGCGCCACCGAGGCCGCTTCGGCAGCGGTTTCCCCGGCATCGGAATATTCGCGGGCGGTGAAGGACTGGCGGGCACGGTGCTCCAGGAGGACGAACTCGGCTTCATCGGCCGAAACCGGGGTGTTCCACGAATCCATGAGTTCGCGGTCCAGGTTCAACCGGGAGGAGAGCTCGGTGATGATATCCGAGGTCGGCTCGCGGCTTCCGGTCTCCAGCAGGGAGATGTAGCTCGTGGAGTATTTCCCGTGTCCGAGCTGGGCCTGGGTCAATTTCATCTGCTGGCGAGCATGGCGGAGCTTTTCGCCGAATTTGATTCCCATGGAAACCCCTTAGAACGAACTGGAAGTGAATAACTCGGTGTTATTCGAAAAGGTCTGGTAGCAAACCTTGACGAAACATGTTCCCTCCAATTTACAATGAATGTTAAGTGATGCGCCACTCACTGAGGTATATATCGAAGAATTCGTGGCGACCCACACAAGGAGAAGACATTGAAAAAGCTTGTTGCAGCGCTCGCGGCCACGGCCGCCCTGGCGGCCGGTTCGGTTCTGGCCGTCGGCGATTGGCCCCACGTCACCCCCAACGTCGGTGACTGGCCGCATTCCTCTGTAGCAGTCGGCGACTGGCCACATGCCACCATCAACGTCGGTGACTGGCCACATGCCACCATCAACGTCGGTGACTGGCCGCACGCCACGATCAATGTCGGGGATTGGCCGCACTCGGCAGTTGCCGTGGGCGACTGGCCGCACGCCACGATCAACGTGGGCGACTGGCCGCATTCGACGGTGGCCGTCGGCGATTGGCCGCACGCAGCCATCGCCTGATCCCGGGGTTCCGGAAGGAACGCCGCAGGAGCATTGATGTCAGAAGGAAATGGTCCGGTCCCTCCGGGGGCCGGACCATTTTCGTGCGTGCCGGACGCTAGTTCAGGCTGTCCTGCCACGCGTCATGCAGGGCCGCGAAGCGTCCGCCGGCCCGCACCAGTTCGTCGGGAGTGCCGTCTTCGACGATCCGTCCGTCATGGACCACCAGGACCCGGTCGGCGATCTCCACGGTGGACAGCCGGTGGGCGATGATCAGGGCCGTCCGTTGGCCCAGCAGCGTCTGGAGGCCGCGCTGGACCAGCCGTTCGCTGGGGATGTCCAGGGAGGAGGTGGCCTCGTCCAGGATGAGCACCGCAGGGTCGGCCAGGAAGGCGCGGGCGAAGGAGATCAACTGGCGTTGGCCCGCGGAGACCCGACCTCCGCGCTTATTGACATCGGTGTCGTAGCCGTCGGGCAGGGACTTGATGAACTCGTCGGCCCCCACGGCCCGGGCCGCCAGGACGATCTCATCGACGGAGGCCCCTGGTTTGCCCAGGGCGATGTTCTCGGCCACGGTTCCCGAGAACAGGAACGCCTCCTGGGTCACCATGACCACGGCCCGGCGCAGGTCCTCATTGGCCAACCGGCTCAGCTCGACCCCGTCCAGGGACAACGACCCGTCGGAGAGGTCGTAGAACCTGGCGATGAGCTTTGCCAACGTCGATTTCCCGGCGCCGGTCTGGCCCACGACGGCCACGGTCTGGCCGGCGGGGATGTCCAGGTCGAATCGTTCCATGATCACCGGCCCGTCCCCGTAGCCGAAGACCGCCTGCCGGAATTCGATATGCCCGGTGGGCTCCTCCATCGGCTCGGGCTCCACCGGTTCCACGACCGTGGGTTCCTCCTCGAGCAGCCCCGACACCTTTTCCAGGGCCGCCGTGGCGGCCTGCAGGGAGTTGTAGAACATGGCGATCTGGTCCACGGGCTGGAAGACCCGTTTGCCGGCCAGCAGCAGGCCGATGAGCGTCCCGACGTCCAGGGTCCCCTCCAGGACCCGGAAGCCGCCGAAGAGCAGCAGGGCGGCCACCGTCAGGTTCCCGATGAGGACCAGGGACGGTTGCAGGACACCGAAGAGGTTGATGGAACGGATGGAGTTGTCACGGTAGTCGTGGGCGACCTTGCGGTAGCTCTCGTTGTTCTCGCGTTCCCTCCGGAAGGCCTTGACCGCACGGATCCCGGTCATCGTCTCCACGAAGGAGGTGATCAGCCGGGCGGAGAAGACCCTGGACTCGCGGTAGACCAGTTCGGAACGCTTCTGGTACCACCGGAAGATCACCGAGATGGGGATGAGCGCGCAGAGGATGACCAGCCCCGAGCGCCAGTCCAGCAGGAAGATACTCACGGCGGTGAAGGTGATGAACACGATGCCGGAGGCCAGTTCCGAGATGCCCTGATCCAGGAGTTCGCGCAGCGTCTCCAGATCCGAGGTCTGCCGGGAGATGATTCGTCCGGAGGTGTACTTCTCGTGGAACTCCAGGCTGAGCAGTTGGGTGTGCCGGAAGACCCGCATCCGCAAGGTCAGCAGCATGGCCTGGCTGACCTTGGCCGTGCAGAGGTTGTACCAGCCCAGCAGGATCCCCGCGAGCAGTCCGGCCACGATGTAGAGCCCACCCGTGAGGGCGAAGGGGGCGGTGTCCCCGTCCATCAGCCGGGGCAGGGCCCAGGAGATGGACCATGCGACGATCAGCGGGAAGGAGGCCCGCGCCAGGTTGGAGACGATCACCAGCACCACGGTGAGGCTCAGGAGGGGTTTCTGCGTGGCCGCCAGTTTTTTGAGCAGGGCCCAGGACCGGGACCTGACCCGGGCCCGGTCCTCGCGGCCGAGCAGGATCTGGTCTTCGTTCTCGACGCCTCGGGTGCCGCTCATGCTCCGGGCCCCTTTCCGGTGTTGGTCTGCAGGACGTCCTCCACCGTGGGCGGGTCGTCCAGGCTGGCGATCACGTAGCGGTAGTGGGCGCTGCGGTTGAGGAGCTCGGTGTGGGTTCCCACGTCGTCGATCCGTCCGTTGCGCAGCAGTGCGACCCGGTCGGCGAGCATCACGGTGGAGGGCCGGTGGGCGACGATGAGGGTGGTCATGTCGGCGACCACCGCCCGCAGGCGTTCGGTGACGGCCTCCTCGGTGCGCACGTCCAGGGCCGAGAGCGGGTCATCCAGGACCAGGACGCGGGGTTTGGCGGCGATCGCCCGGGCCAGGGCGATGCGTTGGCGTTGGCCCCCCGACAGGGACAGCCCCTCCTCGCCGATGACCGTGTCGACGCCATCGGTGAGCTGGTGGGCGAACTGGGCCTGGGCGACGTCGAGCGCCTCCGCCAGGGCCGTGCGGGGGTCGGTCCCCGGGGGGAGGGAGGCGCCCAAAAGGATGTTCTCGGCGATCGAGGAGGAGAACAAGGTGGTGTCCTCGAAGGCGACGGATACCGCGGTGCGCAGCTCGGCGAGATCGTAGTTGCGCACGTCCACGCCGTCGATGGCCACGGAACCGCCGGAGGTCTCATACAGCCGGGGGATCAGCTGCAGCAGGGTCGACTTGCCGCTCCCGGTGGTCCCCACCAGGGCCATGGTCTCTCCGGGTTCGACCTCCAGATCGACCCCGTCCAGGACCGGGGCGCTCCCGGGGCGGGCATCGGGGTAGCTGAAGGAGACGTCGTGCAGGCTCAGTCGTCCGTCGGGGCGTTCCGGGTGGATCGGGGTGGCGGGGGAGTCGATGGTGTTGACGGTGTCCATGACGTCGAAGTGGCGATCCAGGGCGGTCTTGGTCGTCAGGGTCATGCCCAACAGCATGCCGATGCCCTCCACCGGGGCGGCCAGGACGGCGGCGGTGGCGAAGAAGGTCGTCAGGTCCCCGACGTCGAGTTGGCCTTGGGCCGTGAGCCAGATGCCCACCAGCAGGGCCGCCCCGAGGGTGACTTCGGGGATGGAGACCACGAACATCAGGAAGCCGGAGAGCGTGCGGGCCTTGCTGATTTCGGTATCCCGCAGGCGCCTGGCCCGGACGCCGAATCCCTCGAGGGCCTCGCTGCCGCGGCCGAAGGCCTTGATGACCCGGATGCCGTGGACGGATTCCTCCACATTGGTGGCCAGGTCGCCGGCCTGGTCCTGGCTGAGCCGGCTGGCGATGCGGAAGACGTTGCGGAAGTAGAAGGCCCGGATGGTGATCGGGATGGCCCCGACCAGGTAGATCGCCCCCAACAGCCAGCTGCTGGTGAACATCAGCGTGAGCCCCACCAGGACGGTCACCGTGGAGACGATGAGCATGATCGAGCCGAAGGCCAACCAGCGGCGGAGAAGCCCGAGATCGGCCATTGACCGCGAGAGCAGCTGGCCGGACCCCCATTTATCGTGGAAGGCCACGGGGAGTCGTTGCAGATGCCGGTACATCCCCACGCGCAGATCGGTTTCGATGCGTGCGGCAGGGGTGATCACGAAGATCCGGCGGAAGAAGACCAGGACCGCTTCGGCCAGGCCCAGGGCGGCGACGATGCCGACACTGAACCAGACGTCGGCCGATGAGCCACCGGCATGCAGGACGGACTTGACCATCTGGCCCAGGACCTGCGGGATCGTCAACGCGACCACGCCGGCTCCGAGGGCGCAGAGGAACCCCGCGAAAAGGCGGGGGACGTAGGGGCGGACCTGGGGGCCGAGCCGGCTCACGGTCTGCCAGAACGACGCCGGGGCTTGGGGTTGTTGCTGACTATTCTGGTGTTGCACCACGGAGGGCGTCCTCGATCTGTTGTGTTTGCCTACAGCAATCAAAGACAGCGTACAACCACCGGTTGGGTTTCATCAATCAGCGAGGTGTCGTGGTCCACCGGGAGCGTGGATCGTGGGCCCGGAGGCGCCGGGAGAGGATTTCCGACGTGGTTCCCGGGCCATTGTCACGAGGGTTTCAGTCGCGGGCGGTCAACGTCAGCAACACGGCCTCCGGTGGGCAGGCGATGCGCACCGGGGCGTATCTGGAGGTCCCGATGCCTGCCGAGACCTCCAGGGGGACGGTCTTGCCCCGGTGCTCCCATTCGGTCAGACCGCGGGCCCGCCAGGTCGGCAGATCGCAGTTGCTGACCAGGGCGCCGTAGCCGGGCACGCAGATCTGGCCACCATGGGTGTGGCCGGCGAAGATGATGTCGGCACCGGAGTCGGTGAACTGGTCCAGCACCCGCTGGTAGGGGGCATGGGTCAGGGCGATGCGCACATGGGGTGCTTCGCCGGCGGTGGAGGAACCGCGGGGCCAGCCGGCGAACTGCTCGAGCTTCAGGTGGGGGTCGTCCACGCCCGAGAAGTCCAAGCGGACCCCGTTGAGCGGTTTGGAGATGGCCCGGTTGGTCAGATTGGTCCAGCCCGCGGCGCCGAACCCTGCATGCATCTGCTGCCAGGGCAGCGTGAATTTGGCCAGGTTGCGGGGCTTGTCCCTCCCGCCGGTGAGATAGCGCAGCGGATTCTTCAGACGCGGGCCGTAATAGCAGTTGGAGCCCGGCACGAAGACCCCGGGGAAGGCCATCAACGGCTCAAGGGCCTCCAGCAGTTCCGGGACCGCATCGCGGTGGCTGAGGTTGTCGCCGGTATTGACCACCAGGTCGGGGGCCAGCCCGGCCAGGGAACGAAGCCAGCGTTTCTTGGCATCCTGGCCCGGCACCAGATGGATATCGGACAGATGAAGCACCCGCAGGTCAGGCATCCCCGGCGGCAGGAGCTGGACGGTCTCGTGGCGGATGGTGAACGCGTTGCGTTCCAGCAGCCCGTAGCCGATGGCCAGCCCGGCCAACGAGGCCCCGATGCCGGCCGCGGCCCCCGCGACCGGGACCACCCGTTTGACGGCCTGCGTGATGTCCTGTGATGCGCCCATGGCGTGGGTGCCCTCCCTCGTCCTAGCCGTTAATCGTCGTCGTTGTTGTCGTCACCGGCGTCACCGGCGGGACCGTTGTCCGGCGAATCGCTGTGGTCCGGGGATTTGCCCGGCTTCGAATCCTTGCTCCCGAAGCCCTTGGCCGGATAGTAGTCGATGACGTCCTTCGTGTATTCAAGCCACAAGGGCGCGGCCAGGGTCGAGGAGTCGGGGTTGGAATAGCGCTTGCCGTTGATCTCCACGCCCTTGATCTGCGCGTTCCCATCGAAGCGGCCCGTCCAGGCAGCGGTGGCCATGCCCGTGCTGTAGCCCACGAACCAGGTGGAGGATGCGGTGTTGTTGGTGCCGGTCTTGCCGGCGATCGGCTTGTCGATGGTGCCGTTGGCGACACGGGTGCCGGCGATCCGTTTCAAGGTGCCGTTCAGGTTGGCGATGACCTGCTCGTCGATGACCTGCTCGCAGGATTCGCCGGGGACCTTATAGGAGTTTCCGGCGGCGTCGGTGACCGAGGTCAGGGCCCGGTTCTTGCAGTATTCGCCCTTATTGGCGAAGGTCGCGAACGCGGTGGCCTGGGCCAGCGGGGTGATCGGATCCGCGCCGATCACGAACGAGGGGTTGGCCCCGGTGATCGGTTTGCCGGTCGCGGCGTTCAAGAGCCCGACCCGCTCGGTGACGTCGGCGATCTTGCACAGGTCGAGCTGGGAGGCCTCGTTGACGGTCGCGGTGTTGATGGACCAGTACAGCCCGTAGTCCGCGGTCATCGGTTTGCGGAAGCCCGCGTCGAAGTTCTTCGGTTCGTAGCCGCCGTCGACGGTCACGTAGCCCTTGGGCATGCAGGAGGCCTTCCAATGGAAGTTCGCGTCGTACAGCCGGCGTTGGGCGTTGACCTTGTCCCACATGTGCCGGCCGTCCTCCAGCCAGGCGATCGCGGTGTAGGGCTTCATGGTCGAGCCGCCCTGGAAGCCGTTGGTGCCGCCCATGGAGCGGCCCGCGGTGAGGTTGTAGGTCGTGTATGACGAATCGTCCGGATCCGAGCCGTACTTCTTGTTCTGGGCCATGGCCAGGATGTTGCCCGTGCCCGGTTCCACGGTGACGATGGCCGAGCCCATGTTGGAGCTGTCGTCGGCGGGAATGGTCTTCGTGGTTTCCTTTTCCGCTTCCTTCTGCAGGCGCGGATCCAAGGTGGTCTTGATGGTCAATCCCCCGCGGTAGAGCAGCGTCTCGCGTTCCTTCTTCGTCTTGCCGAAGGCCGGATCCTTCATGATCTCGTGGGAGACGTAATCGCAGAAGTAGTTCGCCGACTTGGCGGCCACGCATCCGGATTTCACGTCCTTGGGCTTCAACCCCAATTTCGTCTTCACGGCCTTGTCATATTCCTTCTTCGTGATCGAATCCGTCTTGAGCATGGCACCGAGCACGGTGTTGCGGCGCTTGAGCGTCAGATCGGGGTTCTTGATCGGATCGAAGGTGTTCGGCCGCTGGACCATCCCGGCGAGCATGGCCGACTGCTGGATGTTCAGGTCCTTGGCATGGACGGAGAAGTAGCGTTCCGCGGCGGCTTCGACACCGTAGTTGGTCCCGGAGAAGAGCACCAGGTTGAGATATCCCTGCAGGATCTCCTTCTTGGTGAATTCCTTTTCCACGGAGATCGCCAGCTTGGCCTCGCGCAGCTTATCGGCGAGGTCCTTGGTACCGGAGTAGGTGATGTCCGATTTATCGGCACCACTGAGGAACTTGGCGTTGATCAGCACGTTGTTCACGTACTGCTGGGTCAACGTGGAGGCGCCCTGCTGCGAGGAGCTGGTGAAGTTGTGCGCGGCAGCGCGGGCGATGCCGCGCAGGTCCACGCCGTTGTGCTCGTAGAAGCGTTCGTCCTCGATGGAGACGATGGCGTTCTGCATGTCCTTGGAGATCTCGTCGAGTTCGACCGGCGTGCGGTTCTCCGCGTAGAACGTGGCCAGGGTCGTCCCGTCCTTGGCCACGACCTTGGACGGCTGGGACAGCGGCTCCTGTTTCAGCTCCGCCGGCAGTGCGTCGAAGAAGTCCATCCCGATCGCTGCGGTGGAGCCGGCCACGGAGGCTGCGGGCACCAGCATTCCGGCAGCCAGGACCCCACAGAGTGCACTGACCCCGAAGAAGGCCACGATCTTGCCGAGGGTGGTTGCAGTGTTGAAGAAGGGGGACTTTCTAGACGCCATGCGGACCAGTTTAGCCGGAGGGGCTAACGTATTCGGTATGACGAAATGGGAGTATGCGACTTTACCGCTGATAATTCACGCCACGAAGCAGATCCTGGACCAATGGGGAGATGACGGTTGGGAGCTTGTCACCGTCATTCCCGGGCCCGACGGCAATGCTCCAGTGGCCTATCTCAAACGCCCCAAGCAGTAGTCCGAAAGGAAACCTGAAATCGTGGAAAACCAGCCTTCATCCGCTGTCGAACAGCGTCTTGCGGAACTCGGGATGACCCTGCCCCAGGTGGCAGCACCCGTGGCCGCCTATGTGCCTGCAGTGATCACCGGCAACCTCGTGCACACCTCGGGACAGCTGCCGTTCATTAACGGCGAACTCACAGCAAACGGAAAGGTCGGTGCGCAGGTCGACGCCGATACCGCCAAGGAACAAGCCGCCACGGCGGTGCTCAACGCCATGGCCGTGGTGAAATCGATGATCGGCGACCTCGACCGGGTCACCCGGATCGTCAAGGTCGTCGGATTCGTTTCCTCCGACCCGTCCTTCACCGGCCAGCCGGGCGTGGTGAACGGGGCGTCCGAGCTGCTGGGCACCGTCTTCGGCGATGCGGGCATTCATGCCCGGTCGGCCGTCGGCGTGGCGGCCCTGCCGCTGGACGCCTGTGTCGAAGTTGAATTGATTGCCGAATTCAGCTGATTCGTCACGACCCGTCGTCGGGGGCGTGTCCGGTCGGGGCGGGGGACCGCGTCCAGCGGAATCCGCCACACCCCGCACCGGCATGCTCCGGCGACTTTTTCCGCTCCCGCCGTCCCAATACGGGGCGGCGGAGAGTTGGATCACCTATGGCAGCCGCACCCCGCGTGCCGCCCGGAAGGCCTCGTCCGTCGTCTTGTTGAGGGACTCGCCCCGGGGGGTGGAGACCTATCTCACGTACCGCCCGGGCGGTTCCCCGCTGGGGTCGGTGGCCTTTCCCGGCGGAAGCTTCGAAGCCGGCGACGACGAGAACACCGACTGGTTCGGTCCGTCGCTGGGCTGGTGGGGCGCCCAACTGGGGGTGCTGGACCACCGCTTCGCCCGGAGCCACATCATCTGCGCGGTGCGCGAGCTCTTCGAGGAGACCGGCATCCTGCTGGCCGGTTCCGACGCCCTGTCCATCGTGGAGAACACCAACACCACCGAATGGATGCAGATCCGCGAGGCCGTCGCCGGACAGGACATTTCCTTCACCGCGATGCTGGCCAAGCGGGGGCTGGGACTGCGGACCGACCTGCTGCGTCCGCTCTCACATTGGATCAGCCCCGATTTCGCCCACCGGCGTTTCGACACCCGCTACTTCGCCGCGGCCTTGCCGCCGCAGCAACAGGCCCGCCTCCTGCAGGGCAAGGGGGTCTGGGGCGCCTGGAAGTCAGCCGCCGAGGTCCTGAAGGGCCGTGCCACCTCGTCTCTGGGTGATGAAGTCGACCAGCAGGACACCCGCGGGCAGGAACTGAGCAGGATCACCACACCCGCCGTGGAGTTCATCCTGGAGAAGGTGGCCACCACCCGCGGCACGGTGGCCTATCTCTCCCATCGCCGCCGGATGAAGTCCTACCACCCCAAGCTGACCCAGGTCGAGGGGTCCTTCTACCTCGACGTCAGCATCAGTACCGCCACGGAGGGCGGAGCCGGCGCCCGCGGACGCTGAACCGGGTCCAACGTGGCCGAGCCCTGCAGCACGGCCGGCCCGGCGCTTAAACGAACGACCCCCACCCCGGGACCCCGTCGTGGGGCGTCCCCGGTGGCGGGGGTGGAACGAGGGGCGGTGGGTACCGCCCGGAGGCTACGGCCCTAGCGCGAACGCTGGCGTAGACGCTGGATGTCCAGGATCACCACGGCGCGGGCTTCGAGCCGGAGCCAGCCACGCTGGACGAATTCCGCCAGGGCCTTGTTCACCGTCTCGCGGGAGGCCCCGACCAGCTGGGCCAGTTCCTCCTGGGTGAGTTCGTGGGCGACCAGCACCCCGTCGGTGGCCGGGCGGCCGAAACGGTCCGCCAGATCCAGCAGGGCCTTGGCCACGCGGCCGGGGACATCGGAGAACACCAGATCGGCCAGCGACTCGTTGGTCCGGCGTAGACGGCGGGCCAACGCCTGGAGCAGCTGCACCGAGACCTCCGGGGAGTTCTGCAGGACCTTGCGCAGGTTCTCGTGGCGCAGCCCGGCCAGACGGGTCTCCGACACGGCGGTTGCCGTGGCGTTGCGCGGGCTGGGGTCGAACAGGGCCATTTCCCCGAAGAGTTCACCCGGACCGAGGACGGCCAGCAGGTTCTCCCGTCCGTCCGGGGCGGTACGCCCGAGCTTGATCTTGCCCGAAACGATGAAGTAGAGCTGGTCGCCCTGATCCCCCTCGCGGAACACTGATGCCCCGCGTGACAAATCGACCTCGATCAATTCCTCGGTCAGGGCGGCGAATACTTCGTCGCTGAGCGTCGTGAATAGTGGTGCCCGGCGCAGTACCTCGATGTCCATGAATTCTCCTTGCAAGTGTGATGGCGCTTGTCCTATTGTGCCGTAGTCAGAACCGATGTGACACCTTCCACAACGATAGTGGCATGATTTCAGCCCTCAGCACCAATGTTTGACCCGGGCGTGCCCGTAGACTGATGGAGCCGTGCGGGCACCGGCGCCTGCCGGAAACCCGCCGCAGCCCCACGCGACGGTAGGAGATATTGGTGATTTTCGGGTTCAGCTGGCTCGACATCCTGCTGTTGCTGTCGTTCGTCGCCTTCCTGATCTCGGGTCTGCGCAAGGGATTGTTCGTCACCCTGGGCGGGGTGGTCGGCCTGGTGGCCGGCGGGGTCGGAGCCTTCTACGCGATCCCCTTCGTCTCCAGCTGGGTCACCACGGCCGGCTGGCGGGTCTTCTGGGTCATCGCCACCGCCGTCGTCCTGGTGCTGCTGGGACATTCCATCGGGGTGGCGGTCGGCAACCGGGTGCGCCTGCTGCTGAACTTCCCCGTCATCAAGACCTTCGACCGGCTCCTGGGCGGGATCACCAACGTCGTCGTCGCGGCCCTGGTGATCTCGGCAATCGCCTTCTCCGCCGCGAGCATGGGCCTGCCCTTCCTATCCCAACAGATCGCCTCCTCGCAGGTGATCAGCACGATCCGCAATGCCACCCCCGACCCGGTCTCCTCGGCGATGGCCAAGGCCCGCTCGGTGGTCATGGGACAGTCCATCCCCGATCTGATCGAACCCTTCGCCCCGGCCCCCGACGGGGCCGCGGCGGAGGCGGAGCCGGAAGCCATCAACACGGTGGAGGAGTCGGTGGCCAAGATCACCGGGACGGCCTTCGCCTGCGGGGTCAACCAGACCGGCAGCGGCTTCGTCGTCGCGCCGGACCGGATCCTGACCAACGCGCATGTGGTCGCCGGTATCGCCGAACCGGTGGTGAACACCGCCGACGGCCGGGCGCTCCCCGCCCGGGTGGTCCACTTCGACTCCACCCAGGATCTGGCCGTGCTGGCGGTGGACTCCCTGGGACTGGATCCGGTGAAGGAAGGCCGGGATCTATCCACCGGGGATTCGGCCACCTACATGGGCTACCCCGAAGGCGGCCCGTTCCAGGCCCGGGGCGCCATCGTCCAGTCGCTGCGCAGCATCTCGGTGCAGAACATCTACGGGGCGGACGCCTCCACCCTGGAGATCTACCAGCTCGGCGCCGACGTCCAACAGGGCAACTCCGGCGGCCCGCTGCTGGACGATGCCGGGAAACTGGTCGGGGTCATCTTCGCCAAGGCCAAGGGCGACACCGAGGTGGGATATGCGCTCTCGCTGCAGGAAGTCGGCCCGGTCCTGGAACAGGCCTCCGACTATTCCGAAACCGTGTCCACCGGGGCCTGCTCGGCGCACTGAGCCCTTCAACCGATCCAATCCAGTGTGGCCCCGTGCTGACCGGTGTAGGCCAACGGGACCGAGTCCAGGGCCAGCGTGAACCGGTCCCCCTGGACCGAGTCGACGGTCCGGCCGGCCTCATCGAGGAAGAAGTTCTCGTTGGAGAGCCACCGGCAGTC
This sequence comes from Arthrobacter sp. AOP36-A1-22, assembly GCF_052377615.1. Taxonomy (NCBI): domain Bacteria; kingdom Bacillati; phylum Actinomycetota; class Actinomycetes; order Micrococcales; family Micrococcaceae; genus Arthrobacter; species Arthrobacter sp. AOP36-A1-22. The sequence continues at coordinate 223,112 of NZ_JBQSWX010000001.1, read as the reverse complement.
CAACGACCTGACCGTGGCGGCGAAGCGGGCCCGGTCGTCCGGTGACAGATAGGCCAACACCGCCGAATGGAAGACGACGGCGGCATGGGTGTCCGGCACCCCGGCCACCAGCTCGGCGACCCGGTCGTTCAGGTCCCCGGCCAGCAGCGTCGGCCCTTCAGGGCCCAGGGACGCCAACCTCCCCAACGCCGCGCGCAGGGTGGCCAGCCGGTCCTCCTGCCCCGGCCAGACCAGGCATTCAAGCCAGCGGACCGTCGAGGCATCGGTGCCGTCCAGCGGGTTCAGGTCCACCCCGGTCCGCGAGGCGACCCGGGGCAGGGCCGGGGGCAACGGCGGATTCCCCGTGGTGGTGCAGCGCAACAGGGGGCTCCCGGTGCCTAGTCGGGGGCCGTCGTCGTACTCATAGGCGTAGAGGTCAGGCAGCAGGCAGAGCCCGGCGGAGGGGCCGACCTCGATCAGGGCCAGGGGCCGTTCCTCGGCCGCGGCGATCAGCCCCAGGGCCGGAAGCAGGGTGGCGCACCGGCGCGGTTCGTTGGTCTGGGTGCGCCGGGCCAGGACCACCTCGGCGACCTCGGACCAGCGGTCGCGCAGGAACCGGGCCAGGGTGTCGGCGTCCTGGTCCGGACAGCCCAGGAAACGGCTGGCCGCGAACACCAGATTGGGTTGGCGTTTGGCCGCCGGCAGGGTCGCCACCAGTGCGGCCAGCTCCCGGTCGGTGGCGACCCGGGAAGCCCAGGCGGCATAGAGCGGTGAATGTCCGGCGAACCAGTGCCGGGTGAACTGGTCGTAGATGGCCGCGGTCGCTGCCACCGGCTCGTGCGTTTCCTCCATGGGCTGCTCCTGCCTGGTGGGGGTCCTTCAGCTCAGGGTAGACCGGCGAGCTGGTCGATGGCATACCCATATCCATTGAGGCCCGCCCCGATGATGATCGCGGTGGCGACGGGGGAGATGAAGGAATGATGACGGAATTCCTCCCGGGCGTGGACGTTGGACAGGTGGACCTCGACCACCGGAAGCCCGACCGCCGAGATGGCATCGGCGATCGCCACCGAGGTATGGGTGTAGGCCCCGGCATTGAGGACGATGCCCGACGCCGTATCGCGGGCCGCCTGGATGGCATCGACGAGCACGCCCTCGTGGTTGGACTGCAGGAAATCGGCCGCCAGGCCATGTGCGGCGGCCCGGTCCCGGCACAGGGCCTCGACGTCGGCCAGGGTCGCGGTGCCGTAGATCCCCGGTTCGCGGGTACCGAGCAGATTCAGGTTCGGCCCGTTCAGGACCAGGACGCGGCGGGGTTCCAAAGTGGTGACAGTCATGCCCTCATTAAACCCCCACGCCCCGCCTACACATGGTGTATGACGGGGCGTGGCAGCAACAGTGTCCCGGCGGGGCGGAAAGTCCCCGCCGGGACCGGGTGGATCAGTGGCGCACGGAATCAGCGATTTCCCGCATCACCGAGGCGTCCGCCAAGGTGCTGGAATCCCCGACCTCACGACCCTCGGCGACGTCCTTGAGCAGGCGGCGCATGATCTTGCCCGACCGGGTCTTGGGCAGCTCGGGGACCACGAAAATATCGCGGGGTTTGGCGATCGGGCCGATCTGCTTGCCCACGTGGCTGCGCAGCAACTGCACGACGTCCTCCCCGTTGCGTGCTTCGCGCTGGAGGATGACGAAGGCGTAGACGGCCTCCCCGGTGGTTTCGTCCTTCGCCCCGACGACGGCGGCCTCGGCCACCAGGTCGCTGGACACCAGCGAGGACTCGATCTCGGTGGTGGAGAGCCGGTGGCCCGAGACGTTCATGACGTCGTCGACCCGGCCCAGCAGCCAGAGGTCGCCGTCCTCGTCGCGTTTGGCCCCGTCGCCGGCGAAGTACATGCCGTCGAAGCGCGACCAGTAGGTGTCCTTATAGCGCTGCATATCGCCCCAGATGCCGCGCAGCATGGCCGGCCAGGGGTCGCGGATGACCAGGTAGCCGCCCTCGCCGTTGGCCACCGCCTCGCCGTTCTCGTCGACCACGTCGATGTTGATGCCCGGGACCGGGACCTGGGCCGACCCCGGCTTGGCCGCCGTGACGCCCGGAAGCGGGGCGATCATGTGGGCGCCGGTTTCGGTCTGCCACCAGGTATCGACGATCGGCGTCGGATTCTCCTTGCGCTCCCCGTTGGCCCCGGCATTGGAACCGATGACATCGCGGTACCACATCCAGGCTTCGGGGTTGATCGGTTCGCCCACCGACCCCAGCACGCGCAGCGAGGAGAGGTCGTAGCCGTCGGGGATGTCGCGGCCCCATTTCATCATGGTGCGGATCGCGGTGGGGGCGGTGTACAGGATGGAGACGCCGTACTTCTGCACGATCTCCCACCAGCGGCCCTGGTGCGGGCTGTCGGGGGTGCCCTCGTAGATGATCTGGGTGGCACCGTTGAGCAGCGGGCCGTAGGTGACGTAGCTGTGGCCGGTCACCCAGCCGATGTCGGCGGTGCACCAGAAGACATCCGATTCGGGGTGCAGGTCGAAGGTGTCGCGGTGGGTGACGGCGTTCTGCACCAGATAGCCGCCGGTGGTGTGGATGATCCCCTTCGGCTTGCCGGTGGTCCCCGAGGTGTAGAGGACGAAGAGCGGGTGCTCGGAGTCATGGCCTTCGGCGACATGCTCGGGCTCGGCGGTGGCCACGACGTCGTCCCACCACACATCGAGTCCCTCGGTCCAGGCGACGTCTTCGCCGTTGCGCTTGACCACCAGGACGTTCTGCACCGAGCCGGCGCAACCGGCCACCGCCTCGTCGACGGCCGGCTTCAGCGTGCTGGGCTTGCCCCGGCGCCAGGTCCCGTCGGCGGTGACGACCAGCTTGGCTTCGGCGTCGTCGATGCGGCTGCGCAGGGCGTCGGCCGAGTAGCCGCCGAAGACGACCGAGTGGATCGCGCCGATGCGGGCGCAGGCCAGCATGGTGATGACGGCCTCGGGGATCATCGGCAGGTAGACGGCGACGCGGTCGCCCTTGCCCACGCCCAACGAGCCGAAGGCGTTGGCGGCCCGCTTCACCTCGGCGGTGAGCTCGGCGTAGGTGTAGCGGCGGGTATCGCCGGGTTCGCCTTCGAAGTGGATGGCGACCCGGTCGCCGTGGCCGGCTTCGACGTGCCGGTCCAGGGCGTTGTAGGCGGCGTTGACCTTGCCTCCGACGAACCACTTCGCGACCGGGGCTTCGGACCAGTCGAGGGTTTCGGTGAAGTCGGTCTCCCAGGTCAAGGCCTCCCGGGCCCGATCGGCCCAATAACCCAGCCGGTCCTCGGCTGCGCGCTGGTACAACTCCTCGCGGGCCACCGCCTGGGCCGCGAATTCGGCGCTCGGCGCGAAGCTGCGGTCCTCATGGGAGAGGTTATCGAGGGTGGAGTGCTTGTCCGACACGGTGCGGATCCTTTCGGCGCGGAATTAAGTGCTGTGAGTCAGGTTACAACCGATCGCCGCTCGTGGTGGCCTCGATCACGCAGTGAGACGCCCACCGTGCGGATTCTGCGGTGAACGGTAGCCCCGAGGCGCCCCGGAGGCTGAAATGGCGTCGGAAAGGGTGCGGCGTTGGCCGTCCCCCGCCGATAGGCTGGGACCCACAGTCGATTGCAGACCGTCACGAAGTGGGCGGCGAAAGGAGTCATCGTGGCTAGTTCCTCCGCCGATTCGTCGGGGGCCGCCCCGGCCCTGGCCGGTCCCTTCACCCTGCGCGAAGTCGTGGTGATGGCCGGTGCCTTGCTGCTGCTGGTGGGATCCGTGTTGCCGTTCCAGATCGGCGCCGGCTCCTATGCCAACGTCTGGAACCATCAGACGACCGCCTTCAACCAGTTCATCTCGCTGGCCCTGCCGCTGATCATCGGCGGGGCGTTCGCCTGGCGCCGGCTCGCCGGCAGGACCAAGGTGACCGCTGGTTCCCTCACCCTGGACCAGCTGGGTTCGGTGGTGTCCCTGCTGGGGATCCTGTACTTCTTCATCTCGTCGGTGATGTCGATGAACCCGGCGTTCCTACTGGGACTGGTTGGCGCACTGGTCATGGCCGCAGGCACGACGGCGGCCCCCTACATTCCCGGGTTCGTGCTTGATTTCGCGCCCGGTCAGACGGCCCTGCTGACCCGTCCGATCCGCCCCAGCGCCCCCCGCGCCGACACCCGGCCCGCGGAGTCGAACGCCCCGGCTGCGGCCACCCCGTCCGCCACCGGAACGGAACCGTCCACCGCGGACCGGCCGCACGATCCGACGGCGGAGGCCACGGTGGCGACCGCACTGGCCGCCGGACACAGCACGACGCCCGAACCGGTTCCGGGTGCCTGGCCGGTATCCGCGGACGCCGACCGGGCCGCCGACACCACGGACGGCGTGGACCCGCAGCCCGCCGCGGCAGAACCCGATGAGCCCGAGGAGCCCGAGGAGCCCGAGGAGCCCGAGGAGCCCGAGGCGCACGAAGGACCCGAGGCACCCGCAGCGTCGGAGCCGTCCGAGCCCGCCGGAGGAGGCGAGGAACCTGAGGCAGCGGGACCCTCCACCGATGCGGGGGCCCTGCCGGTCGTCGCCGATCGCCGGTCCCCGGCCGTCGAGGAGGACATCGTGGGAACCCCGGCAGCGCAGGAACCCGCCGCCGAAGCCCCGGCACCGCAGACGACCGTGCATCCGGTGGCCGCCGGCAGCGACACCGCCACCCGGCAGGACGCCGAACAGTCCTTCGCCGCCACCAGCGGAGGGAACGCCGCGGCCTCCACGGCCTTCTGGTTCGCCGTCCCCGACCGCCGCACCGCGGTCAACGAAGCCACCGGCCGCAACTCCTTCGTCCTGGAACCGGGGGAGTGGATCCTGGCCCTGGAGGACCGTGGATATGAATTCCTCGTCCAGACCTCCGACGGTGCGGTCGGGGTCCTGCGCGATCTGAGCCGGATCGAGCGAGCCTGACCGTGACCGCCGAGCGCCCCCTGAAGGCGACGCCCCGTGACCGGGAAACGATGATCGGGCTCAAACGCCGGGCCCGGAAGATCAACCGGGTCCTGGCCGAAACCTACCCCTATGCCGTCCCCGAACTGGACTTCGAGAACGCCTTCGAACTCATCATCGCCACGGTCCTGTCCGCCCAGACCACCGATGTGCGGGTAAACGCGGCCACCCCGGCGCTCTTCGCCGCCTACCCGGACCCGCTGTCCCTTTCCGAGGCCCAGCTCGAGGACGTCCAGGAGCTGGTGCGCTCCACCGGGTTCTACCGGACCAAGGCCAGCAACATCATCGCGCTGGCCCGGGCCGTGGTCGACGAGTACGACGGCGTGGTCCCCTCTCGTCTCGAGGATCTGGTCACCCTGCCGGGGGTCGGGCGCAAGACGGCCAACGTGGTGCTCGGCAATGCGTTCGGCCTCCCGGGCATCACCGTGGACACCCACTTCCTGCGGTTGGCCCGCCGACTGGGGTGGACCCTGGAAACCGATCCGGTCAAGGTCGAGCATGCCGTCGGGGAGCTCTTCGAAAAACGTGATTGGACGATGCTCTCGCATCGGATCGTCTTCCATGGCAGGCGCATCTGCCATGCCAGGAAGCCGGCCTGCGGCCAATGCCCGATCGCCACGTTGTGCCCGTCCTACGGGGAAGGGGAAGTCGACCCGGTGAAGGCGGCGAAACTGCTGAAATATGAGCTGGCGCCCGGACGTGAGGACCTGCTGGATTTGATGCGGTCGGGCACATCGCGGCGCGAACTGCGGGCGCTGGGCTTCGGGTTGGGCGCATGAACGCTCGGCAGACCAACGGCCAGGCGGCCCCCGGACGGCAGGTGACATCGGGGCTGGCGCGCGAGGACCTGCTGGAGGTGATCGAACGCCACCGTCCGATGGCCGAAGCCGGTGACGCGGGGGTCAGCAAGATGCCCTCCTCGTGGATGTTCGATGGCATGGACCACTCCCGGGCCCGCCGGGCCGCGGTGCTGATCCTTTTCGGGCGGTTGGACGACATCGATGCGACGGCGGCACCGCTGACCGCACCCGCGGATCTGGACGTGCTGTTCGTCGAAAGGGCGACGACCCTGCGCAATCATCCGGGACAGGTCGCCTTTCCCGGCGGGGCCATCGACGACACCGATTCCTCCAGCCGGGCGGCGGCGCTGCGCGAGGCCGAGGAGGAGACCGGGCTGGACCCGGAAGGCGTGGAGATCCTGGGGCAGCTGCCGCCGGCCGAACTTCCCGTCACCAACTTCGTGGTGACCCCCGTGCTGGGCTGGTGGAAGCTGCCCTGCGAGGTCTTTGCCGTCGACCAGGGGGAATCGGCCTCCGTGTTCCGTGCCCCCGTCGCGGATCTGGTGGATCCACGGAACCGGCTGAGCATCGAAGTCAGCCGCAGAGGCCAGCAGCACCGGTCGCCGGCTTTCGACCTGCAGGGCCGGCTCATCTGGGGGTTCACCGGGATCGTGTTGTCCCGGCTGCTCGACGACCTGGGATGGTCCCTTCCCTGGGATCCGTCCAGGACCAGACCCCACCCGTTCTCCTGATCGGAGGGGCTCAGTCGGCGTCGGCGTAGGATTCCACGACGGTGACCCCGACGGGGAACTGCACCGGGACGGTGCCGAAGAGCAGTGTTGCCGCCCGCTCGGCGGCCTCCTGGACCATCACCGAGACCCGTTCGGCCGCTTCGCGGGGGACATGGAGCATCACTTCGTCGTGCAGGAAGAAGACCAGTGCGCCGTCGTCCCGTCCAGCGGCCCGGGCGGCCCGCAACCGCAGGCGGATCTCGGCCAGCCAGCACAGGGCCCACTCCGCGGCGGTTCCCTGGACCACGAAGTTCCGGGTGAACCGCCCCCGGGCCCGGGCCGCCGCATCGGCCCGGCGTTGTTCCTCGGCGGAGGCGGCACGCTGCCCGGTGAGCCAGGCCTGCGAGGCAGCGGGGGAACCACGGCCCAGGAAGGTCTGCACGGACCCGCCGGATTCCCCGGTCCGGGCGGCCCGTTCCAGCACCCCGATGGCCTGCGGGAACGTCCGGGTCAGCTGCGGCATGAGGCGTCCGGCCTCACCGGTGGTGGAGCCATACATGGCCCCGAGCATCGCGATCTTGGCGTGGGCACGATCCCCGCCGAACCCCTTTTCCGCGATGCCCTGGTAGAGGTCCTGCCCCCGGGCGGCCTCCGCCAGCGGGGTATCGCGACCCAGGACGGCCAGGATGCGCGGTTCCAGCTGGGCGGCGTCGGCGACGACCAGCAGATGCCCGGGGTCGGCCCGGGCGGCATCGCGGATGGTGTGCGGAATCTGCAATGCCCCACCGCCGCGCGACGCCCACCGTCCGGTGACCACCCCGCCGACCACGTACTCGGGCCGGAAACGGCCCTCATGGATCCACTCGTCCAGCCAGACCCACCCGTTGGCCGAATGCAGCCGCGAGAGCTTCTTATAGCGTTGCAGGACCTCCAGGGCCGGGTGGGAGAAGTCGCGCAACTCCCACTGGCCGGTGCTCTTGGCGTCCACGCCCACGCGGTGCAGGGCCTTCAGCAATTCGTGGGGGGAGTCCGGGTTCAGTCCCGGGGCGCCCAAGGCGGCACGCAGCTCGGCAGCGACCTCCTCCATCCGCGGCGGACGGACCCCGGGGGCGGGGCGGGGACCCAGCTGGTCGACCAGGAGCTGTTCGTGGACCCCGCGGTTCCACGGAATGCCCTGGTGCTGCATCTCCGCGGCCACCAGGGCACCGGCGGATTCGGCGGCCAAGAGCAATTGGAGCCGACGCCCCGGCTGGCTGCCGGGTACGGCACGCTGCTGTTCCCGGAATTCTGCGGTGACGGCCTCGATGGAGGTCTGATCGTCCTTCGGCTCGGAAAAGAGCGCCCCCTGGTTCTCCGGCACCCGGGCCGGCGGCAGGGACCAGGCGGGTTCGCCGCCGTCGTCCCCCGCGGCCCCGTCCGCCCGCAGGGAAGCCAGATATTCGGTGTTCGTCGCGGCCGGGGCATGACGCAGGATGGTGCGGTTCAGGCTCAGGTCACTGGCCCGCTCCACGGTGCACCCGGCGGCCAGCAGGCCCGGATACCAGTCGCTGGTGCGCCCCCAGACCCAGCGCAGCCGCCGTGGCCCCAATTCCTGGACGGCACCGGCCAATTGGTCGCGGAGCAGGACGACGGGGTCGGCCTCGGCGACACCGGACCCATCCAATAACTGCACGACGGCGGTGGCCGCCCCCTGGTCGGGGGCCGCCTGGGCGGTGGAATGGGTGGCAAGGACTGCATAACCGGGCACCGTCCCATTCTGACAGGGACACCGGAGCCGACGGGCCCTGCACAGCCAGTGTCGGAAGGCAGCGGCCCGCGCAGCGTCCACAACGGGCGGGGCGGGGCCCTGCCGTGGCCGGGGCCCGCGGCACGGTGGGCTCATGGACCAGTCGCCAGTCTTCACCCCGTCGGCCCCACCCACCGGCGCTGCCGTCCGGGAGGTGGGCCAGCCCACCCGGCCGATGCCACCGGCCGGGCGCGAGGAGGCCGGCGGGGGTGAATCGGCGGGCACCGGCTGTCTCCTGGTGACCCGCGATGAGCAGCTGGCCGATCACGTGGCCCTCATCGCTGCCGCGTGCGGGGTGGTCCTGCTGCTCCACCGAAGCGTTCCGGAAGCGGTGCCGGACGGATGTTCCATGGTCTTGCTGGGCCCCGATGCCGCGCCGGAGTGCCCGGCCGGAGGATTCCGGGTTCCGGTGGTCCTGATCGGGTTCGTCCGTGACGGCGAGGACCTCTGGCGGGCCGCGGCCCGGGACCCGGGAGCCCGGGTGGCGGTGCTGCCCGAAGCAGCAGCCTGGCTGGGGGAGTATCTCGGGGAACGGGCCCTGCATTCGGGGCGGGGACGGGTCACCGTGTTTTCCGGGGCCACCGGGGGTGCCGGCACCACCACCTTGGCCGTGCTCGCCGCGGTGGGAGCCGCCCGCCGCGGTGTCCGGAGCCTGCTGGTGGATGCGGATCCGCATAGCCGGGGGCTGTGGCCACTGCTGGGCCGGCCGGCGGTTTCCGGGGTTGGCTGGGAGGACTTCATGCGCTCGAGGGGCCGCATCGCCCCCGGGCATCTTGCCGAGGTCCTGCCCTCGAGCGAGGGCACCACCGTGCTGACCTGGACCGGGGGCCTGCCGGCACCGGTCCCGCCGGCGATGGTGAACGAGGTCATCGCCGCCTCGCGCAAGACCTTCGATACGGTCGTGGTCGATGCCGGCAGGACCGCAGGGGTGGATCAGACGCTGTCCTCGCTGGCGGACTCGGTCATCGTGGTGGCCCCGGGTACCATGACCGGCACCGGACCACCGGTGCCCGGTGACGGGCCTGCCCACCGAAGCCCCTGCCGCCTGGTGGTCACCGGACGCCTGCCCACCGGGGTCGATGCCGGCCGGCTGGCCTCCGCCACGGGGCTGGAACTGCTGGGATACGTCCCCGCAAGCGCCGCATTCTCCGCGGCGGCCGGGGAAGGACGGCTGGGTGGGGTGCTCACGCGCCGCCGGTTGCGCCGTCGACTCGCCGGCATCGTGGGGTGGTCCCTCCCGCCTGTGGACGACCCGGCAGACACCGGACCGGTGGCCTCATGAGCCTCAACGGGTCGCCCGCCGCCGGGGCCCGGGACCAGCCCACCGGTCGGCGTCGCTGGGATCCGCGGGCCGCGGCCCGGTCCGGTGGTCCGGACCTCGACGAACGCCTGCTCGAAGAGGTGCGGCGACGGGCCCTGGGCGGGGCCGGACCGTTGACCGGAGCGGATCTGGCCGACGCGGTCCGGGCCTCGGGACTGGTGGTCGGCAGCAGTAGTGCGGCCCAGGTCATCCGCCTGCTCCAGGAGGACCTGCAGGGTCTGGGCCCCTTGCAGGCCATCGCCGATGAACCGGGCACCACCGATGTCCTCGTCGACGCCGAGGGACGGGTCTGGCGGGACGGCGAGGAGGGGTTGTGCCGGACCGCGTTGCATTTCACCGACCCCGAACGGATCAGGGCCCTGGCCGTGAGGTTGGCCGCCTCGGGAGGGCGGAGGCTGGACGGGGCCCAACCCTTCGCCGACGTCGTCGTGGGACGCTACCGCATCCATGTGGTCCTGCCTCCCATCTCCACCGGCGGCCCCCTGATCTCGGTGAGGATCAGACCAGGTCGGTCCGCGGGACTGGAAGCGCTCCTGCCCGGGGGCACGTCCAACCCCTGGCATCCGGTGTTGCTCGCCGTGGTCCGGGCCCGGCTGAACTTCCTGGTCAGCGGGGGCACCGGCAGCGGCAAGACCACGCTGCTCGGGGCGCTGCTGGGGGAATCGGAACCCACCGAGAGGCTGCTGATCGTGGAGGACGCCCGGGAACTGGAACCAGACCATCCCCATGTGGTGGGCCTGCAATGCCGGACCGGGAACATCGAGGGGGCCGGGGCGGTGGGGATGACCGAACTGGTCCGGCAGGCCCTGCGCATGCGCCCGGACCGGTTGGTGGTGGGGGAATGCCGTGGTGCCGAAGTCAGCGACTTCCTCACCGCCATGAACACGGGGCACGACGGCGCCGGCGGCACGGTGCATGCCAGTTCCGCCGCCGCGGTCCCCGCACGGCTGGCGGCCCTGGCGGCCCTGTCGGGAATGACCGGCACCGCGCTCGCCGTCCAGACCGGCAGCGCCCTGGACCTGGTCATCCACATGGGCCGGATCGGAGGACGCCGCACCCCGCTGGAATTGGGGCGGCTGGTCCCCGACGGGCACGGGTTCCTCACGGTCTCTCCGGTGCTGCACCCAGGGACCGATCAGGCCCTGCGGCCGGGACCTTCGGCCCCATGGTTGGCCGGACTGTTGGCCGAAAGGTCGATCCCATGTCCCTGGTGATCCTCGCCGGCAGCGTGTTGGCCGGGCTCGCCTGCTGGTTCCTGCCGACCAGCCGGTCGCTGCCTTCCGTCCCCGCAGCCGCTGCGGGACGGCCCGCTGCCGCGAGGAGGACGCAGGAGCCCGGAGCCGGCGGAGACCCGGGCAGGAAACGCCGATGGTTCCATCGCCCCGGCCCGGCATCGGGGGCGGGGCTGGACGACCACGTCGAAATGATGCGCCAACTGGCCGCCTTGCTGCGTTCGGGGCGCCACCCGGGGGAAGCCTGGCTGCTGCTGGAATCCAGCTGGGACCTGAGGATCCCGCACGCCGGGGAAGCCGGAAGACCAGCCGGCGGGTCCGCTGTGGGAGGCAGGGGCCCACGGGCCGGTGGCGCTGCCGGCGCCCGGGACATCGTGTCGGGATGTCGGGCCGCCCGGATCTGCCAGGAAACCGGTTCGGGGTCTTCGGCGGGAATCGAACGCCATCTGCGTGACCGGCCGGAATTCCGGCACGCCTGGCAGCGGCTGTTGTGGTGCATCAGCCTCTCGGAGTCCACGGGGGCCGCGTTGGGCGATCTGCTGCACCGCCTGGCCGACCAGCTTGAAGCCGAACAGGACCGTCGCCGGGCCCTCGAGGCTGCCTTGGCCGGACCACGGATGACGCAGAAGCTGCTGGCCTGGTTGCCTGCCCTGGGATTGGGGTTGGCCCAACTCATGGGGGCGGACCCCCTCGGAACACTCACCGGAACCGATCTGGGACGGATGTGCCTGGTGGCCGGGGGTGGACTCTGGTGGGCCAACGCGCTGTGGAGCAGGCATCTATTGGGGCCGCCCCGGCCGCATCGGCGCCGGGGGCGCACCCGGGGGGCGGGACGGAGCCGGTGATGGTCCTGGTTGCCGCGCTCCTGGCCGGGATGACGGCCTGGTGGTCATTGGCCGTCCGGCGCGGCCCGTGGGCCGGACCCGGCCCCGCCGCCGGCCCAGCGACAGGGGCCGGGAAGCAGGCCTCCGGAGCCGGGGACCAGCACCCGACGACCGCGGATGTTCCGCTGTTGCTGGAACTGGCCGCGACCTTGCTCGACGCCGGGCTTCCGGTCAACGGGGTCCTGGCGACCCTGGCGCGTGAGGTGGCCCCCTGCCGGGGGTTGCAGCCGGTGGTCCGATGCCTGGACCTGGGCATCGACTGGCAGCGGGCCTGGCAAGCCGCCCCCGCGGAGCTGCTCGGAATCGGTGAGGCGTTGGCCTTCGCCCACCTCACCGGGGCGGCCACGTCGGGCCTGCTCCGTTCCGCCGCGGACCAGGCCCGACGGAGCGAGGCCAGGAGAACGGAGAAGGAAGCGGCCGAACTGGGCGTGAAGATGGTCATCCCGCTGGGCGTCTGCGCACTACCGGCCTTCATCTGCCTCGGGATCGTTCCCGTGGTCATGGCCCTGCTCCCGGCGCTGGGCTAGCCGGACGGGCGTCTTCATGGCCCCGTGGCCGCCGACGGATCCCTCACAGGTGGTGGCGGCCACGCCGTTGTCCAGAGCGTGCCGGCCCCGCCCCCGCCCCCGGCCGTGGGCACCGGAGGGTGGAGGCAGGTCCCGTGCCGGGGCCCGTAGCCGGAAGGAATGGAGAACATCATGAACGAGCAGGACGAACAGGTCGACCCCGGAGGCCACACCAGGGCCGGCGGCCCGGAGGACGCCGCGGAAATCGGCTCCGGGTCGGGAAGCGGTGAGGAGGGGATCGCCACCGCTGAATTTGCCATCGTGGCCCTGGCCGCCGTGGGGTTTGCCGGGTTGTTGGTGAGCATCCTCAGCAGCGGGGGTGTCCGTGAGCTGCTGATGGGCCTGGTGCGTCAGGCCCTGTCCTTCTAGGACCGGTGGTGATCGTCAATCACCAGCGAGGCAGCAGCACGGCGGAGTTCGCCGTGCTGCTGCCGGTGGTGGCCGCCTTCCTGGCCCTGGTCCTGGGGGTGGGTGTCTGCGGCAGCACCCAGGTCAGGGTGGAACAGGCGGCCCGGGCGGCAGCCAGGGAACTGGCCCGGGGTGAACCTGCCGCCCACGCCGTGGACACCGGACATCGTCTGGCGGGGGAGGGCGCCTCCGTCCGGATCGGATCCGCGGGCCGGTATCGGAAGGTGGAGGTCACCCGCACGATCACGCTGCCCTGGCTCTCCGACCGGGAGTTCCTGGTGCTCAGCGCGCAGGCCCAGGCGCGAACCGAGGCCGACCCGGGCGGGCCGGTGGGCCACGATGGTCGCTGAACCGCGACCCGTGGGGGTCTGCGTCCGCTGCCCTGCAGGATCCGAGCGCGGTTCCGGGACACTGCTGGTCGTGGCCCTGGTCGCCGGCCTCGCCTTCTGCCTGGTGGTGGTCCTGTCCGTGTCCGCGGTGGCCACCGCGGCCGGTCGGGCGGCCAGCGCCGCCGATCTGGCGGCATTGGCCGCGGCCGACGCGGCCCGCGGCCTGGCCCCGGGTGAACCGTGCACCGTCGCTGCCCAGACGGCCGCCCGGAACGGGGCCGGCCTGGCCCAATGCCACAGGTCAGGGACCGGAGGAGTCGTCGTCGACGTCCGGACCAACATCCCGCTCGGGCCGGGGCTTTCCTGGCTGGCCCCGCTGGGGGTGGAAGCCACGGGTCGTTCCAGGGCCGGTCCCCCCACGACCGCCTGGACCCCTCCGGGGTGATCAGGCAGTCATGAAGCGTGCCGCAGCAACAGCCCCAGCAAGGCGATGGCTCCTGCCTTGTCCAAGGGGTTGTTGCGATTGCCGCATTTGGGGGACTGGACGCAGGAGGGGCATCCTGCGTCGCACTCACAGGCGCTGATGGCCTCCCGGGTGGCCCGTAGCCAGACGGTGACCTGCTCGAAGGCCCGCTCGACGAAACCGGCGCCGCCGGGATGTCCGTCATAGACGAAGATGGTGGGCATCCCGGTGTCCACGTGCAATGCAGTGGAGACCCCGCCGATATCCCACCGGTCGCTGGTGGCCACCAGCGGGAGCATGCCGATGCCCGCGTGTTCGGCGGCGTGCAAGGCCCCGGGGGCGGCATCGGGAAGGATTCCCGCCGCCGCCATCTCGCGTTCGGGCACGGTGAACCAGATGGCCTTGGTGAACAGGTCCCGGGCCTCGAGTTCCAGGGGCTCTTCTCCGAGGATCTCGTTGGAGACCAACGCCTTGCGTTGGAAGGAGACCACTTGCGTGGTCACCTTCACCTCGCCGAAGTGCACCTGGACCGGGCCCCAATCCAGGGTGCGCAGGACCTCGAGGACCCCGATGGTGGTGATGTCCCGGGCCTGGGTGTAGAAATCAGGGGTGGCCCGCTGGACCAGCACGCAGTGGTCCTGCTCATTGAGCTCCTCCACCACATAGGTGGTTCCTTGATGCACATAGACCGCCCCGGTATGGGCCTGGTATTGGGTCTGTGGGGACCCCATGGTTCCCAGCAGGGCGCCGGTGGCGGCATCGATGATGTTCATCGGGCCACCGCCGTCCGCCCGCAAGTTCACCATCGAGGCGGCGTTCTCCGGGTGGGTCCAGAACCAGCCCGACGGGCGTCGGCGCAGGTACCCGCGGTCCACCAGCGAATCCAACAGTCCGGCCGCGCTCGCGCCGAACAGTTCCACCTCCTCGGTGCGCAGCGGCTGCTCGGCCGCCGCAGAACACAGGTGGGGGCCCAACACGTAGGGGTTGGACGGATCGAAGACGGTGGCTTCGACCGAAGTCTCGAAAATGGCTTCCGGGTGGTGGACCAGATACGTATCCAGCGGGTCGTCGCTGGCGACGAATGTGGCCAGCGCATCCTGGCCCGCCCGGCCGGCGCGGCCGATCTGCTGGAAGAACGAGGCCCGGGTCCCCGGCCAACCCGCCACCAGCACCGCATCCAAACCGGCGACGTCGATGCCCAATTCCAGTGCCGAGGTCGACGCGATCCCGAGCAGTTCACCGGTACGCAGCTGGGTTTCCAGGTCCCGGCGTTCCTCGGGCAGGTAGCCGGAACGGTAGGCGGCAATACGGCCGGGCAGCGACGGGTGGACCTCGTCGACCAGACGGCGGGCGATGCTGGAGATGGTCTCCGCCCCCCGCCGCGATTTGATGAACGCGATGGTACGGACCTGACCGCTGACCAGATGGGCCAACAGCCCGGCGGTCTCGGCGATGACCGTGCGGCGGACCGGGGCACCGTTCTCCCCCCGCCCCTCCAGCAGAGGGGGTTCCCAGAGCGCCACCGCGGTCTGGCCGTGGGGGGAGAAATCGACGGTGACCTCCCGGGCCTCGGCCCCGATGAGTCGTCCGAAGGACTCGGCGGGATCGGCGCTGGTGGCCGAGGCCCCGATGAACACGGGGTCGGCACCGTAGTGGGCGCAGATCCGGCGCAGACGCCGCAGCAGGTTGGCCACATGGGAGCCGAAGACCCCCCGGTAGCTGTGGGCTTCGTCGATGACGACGTAGCTGAGCCGGCGGAAGAACCGGGCCCACCCCGGATGGTTGGGCAGGATCCCGAAATGCAGCATGTCCGGATTGGTCAACACGAGATTGGCATGATCGCGGATCCACCGGCGTTCGCCGGGGTCGGTGTCCCCGTCATAGCTGGCGACCTTCACCGTGGGCAACCCCAAGCCGATCAGTGCGGAACGCTGGTCGGCGGCCAGCGCCTTGGTGGGGGAGAGGTAGAGCACCACCGAACCGGTGGTCCGCAGGCTGACCGTCTGGTCCAGCTCTGCCCGGTGGATCGCGTCCAGGGCAGGCAACTGGTAAGAAAGGGACTTGCCGGAGGCCGTGCCCGTGGCAACGATCGTGTGATGGCCCTCGTGGGCACTGTGGGCCGCTTGCACCTGGTGCAACCAGGGAGTCTGGACGCCGCACCGTTCGAAGGCCTCCACGACCTCCGGATGCGCCCACTCCGGCCACGGACCATGGACGGCTTCACGGGCCGGGATGACGTGCAGATGCGTCAAGGCCTCGGGGGAATCGCCATGGCCCAGTTGCTCGATCAGTGCGTTGGGTTCTCTCACCGCATCAGTGTGGCATCACTGACCGACGGAACGGGGACCGGAGATGATCAGTCCTTCTTGCCCTCGAGGGTGACGATGCTGCCGATGGGGGTCCAGCCGAGGTAGTGGTACAACGCCTGCCCGTCGGTGGAGGCCACCAGCAGACCCTCTTCGACGTCATGCTCCAGGGCGAGGGCGACCAGTGCGCGCATCACCAGGCTGCCGAGCCCACGGCGGCGGAAGTCATCGGCCGTGATGATCCGGTCGAAGACGGCGTATTCGTCGACCATTGCGACGTGCCCACTGGCGGCAACGACGTCGGGGTCGTCCTCCAGGTGGATGGAGACGTAGGCGTGCTTGCCATCGCGTTCGGTCTCGATGGTGAAGCCCTCGGCCGGGCGGGGCGACTCCACGTCGTGTCCCGAGATGTCGGCGACCATCAGGGCCTCATCCGAGGTGACCACGCCCAAGCCGGCGGCCAGGGCCGCCTCGGTGACACTGAGGGAATCGCCGGTGACGATCGTCAGCCGGCGGGCAGGGTGTTTGTTCAGCGTCTCGCTGACCGCCACGAGCTCCTCGGAGGTGGGGTCGTTGATGATGTATTCCCAGTCCCCGCTCGTGTCATGGCGCAGGGCGGCATGGACCCGGCCCTCGGTACGGCTTTCATAACCGCGGGCACCGACCCAGCCGGTGACCCAGACGCCAATCAATTTGTCAGTTGCAGTCGATCCCATGCTCCAGACAATACCCGGTGCCGCGATCCACTGCAGAGTCGGGAGGGCATTTTCGGCACTTCGGTAGCGAATTGTTAACGACGGCGACCACCGCATGGACCGCTGGCGTCGGCGCGGGTGGGCGCGGCCCCGGGCCCGACGCGCTCCGAGGACGATGGCCGCCTTATCCTTGAAGGATGGCCCAGCACCGCATCGCCCTCTTCTACGTCTTCAAGCCGTTGCCCGATCCCGAGGCCATCCGCCTGTGGCAGCGTTCACTCCTGGAACAATGGCAACTGCGCGGGCGCATCCTCATTTCCCCCGACGGGATCAACGGAACCGTGGGCGGGGAGATCCGTGCGGTGAAGCAATACCTGAAGGCCACCCGCGAATACCCGGCCTTCCACGGCCTGGATGTGAAGTGGAGCGAGGGTGGCGCCGAGGACTTTCCGCGGATCTCGGTCAAGGTCCGTCAGGAGATCGTCTCATTCGGGGCCCCGGGCGAATTATCGGTCACCGACGACGGGGTGCAGGGCGGCGGCCGGCATCTGAACCCCCGCCAGCTGCATGAACTCGTCGAAAACCGCAGGACCTCCGGGGAGGAGGTGGTCTTCTTCGATGGGCGCAATGCCTTTGAAGCGCAGATCGGCAAATTCCGCGACGCCGTGGTTCCCGACGTCCAGACCACGCGCGACTTCGTCAAGGAACTCGACTCGGGAAAATACGATGACCTCAAGGACCAGCCGGTGGTCACCTATTGCACCGGGGGCATCCGCTGCGAAGTGCTCTCGGCGTTGATGCTCAACCGGGGGTTCACGGAGGTCTACCAGCTCGAAGGCGGGATTGCGCGCTACGGCGAGCAATACGGGGACCGTGGACTGTGGGAGGGATCGCTCTACGTCTTCGACCGTCGGATGCACCTGGAATTCACTCCCGAGGCGGTGACGGTCGGACGTTGCGTGGGCTGCCAGGACCCGACGAACAAGTTCGAGAACTGTGCCACGGCCTCATGCCGGAAGTTGCGGTTGTTCTGCGCCGGGTGTGCCGCCGATGACCAACTGCGGCTATGCCCCGACTGCTATGCCTTGGGCCAGAGGCCGGCCGAGGCGTCCTCCACGACCTGATCGGCCTCTTCGGTCGCGAAGACCTCGAAGCCGCGGGCCCGGTAGTTGGCCAGGGCGGCGGGACCGTCCAGGGAACAGGTGTGGACCCAGACCCGGTGCACCGCGGCGAACCCCTCCCACCGCGTATGCAGGTCCCAGGCCCGTGCCGTCCCCTCGCTGAGCAGCACCCCACCGAGACCCAGACCGAGTTGTTCGGGGAAGAGGCCGAAGTAGATGATTTCCACGACCCCGTCGGCCGAACCACCGAGTTCGATGTACCCGGCCGGCGCGCCGTCGACCGTCAACACCCAGGTCTCGCTGCCCTCACGCTGGACTTCTGCCGCCCACTGCTGCCGGGTCAGCCCCAGCCGATCCACCCAGTTCCACGACCCGCCCACCGAGCGGTAGAGGAACTTGCTGTAGTCGGCGGTGATCCCCGGGACGCGTTCGATCCGGCACCCCCGGGGCAGCGGGCGTGCGGCAGGGGTCAGGGACCGGGCGGAAGTCATCTGCAGGGATGTCGTGGTGACCAAGGTCAAGGCTGCTCCTGGGGTTCCGGTGCGGGTCGATGCATCGGAAGCCTATCCGCCGCTAGGCTCGAACGGTGAATACCTCGGCCCCCTTCTCCGTCATCAACCATGCCCCCCATAGCAACGAGCAGGATCTGCTCGATGCCCTGGCCGACGATCTGACCCGGGCCTGCTATCACCAGGAGGCCGTGGCCACCCTCCTCGGAGACGCGTCCCACGAGGCCCTGGGGCGGGACCAGATCGTGCCGGCGAAGCTGGTGGTCGAACGGTCCCTGGGCGCCGGGGGCGCCGGGGCCCTCCCGGTGCTGGTCGGGCTGTGGTTGCTGGGGATGTCCTTCCCCGACGAGGCCCTCCAGATGGCGTTCCCGCGCACCGGTACCGCCGGGCTGTCCCGGCTTCAGCTGATCGAACCCGACGGCGAAGGATTCCGTGCCGCGGTGGATCTGCGCCCGCACGCCAGCGATGTCGTTGCGCAGACATGGATCGCCAGTGACCTCGGGGCCCACCAACGGCCCGGGCCGTTGCGGCATGACCACGTCCTGGGTGTCGGCCGCGCGTCGGCGACCCTGGCGCAGGCGGTCATCCGCCGGCCCGTAGAACGGGCACTCGAGCTGGGCACCGGATCCGGGATCCAGCTCTTCTACCTGCTCAGCCATTGCCGACGCATCGTGGCCACCGACATCTCGGATCGGGCGCTGGCCTTTGCCCGGTTCAACCTGCTGCTGAACCACCGGGTGCTCGGAGTGGATCCGGAACGACTCGAGGAGCGGGTCGGGCTTCGCCTGGGGTCCCTGCTTGAACCCGTCGCCGGGGAGGAGTTCGACCTCGTGGTCTCCAACCCGCCCTTCGTGATCACCCCCCGCTCGGCGAGCGAACGGCCCGAAGACCGGTACACCTACCGGGATGGAGGGATGCCGGGGGACTCCCTCGTCGAATCCCTGGTGCGGGACCTTCCGGACGTGCTCGCTCCCGGAGGGACGGCGCAGATGCTGGCGAACTGGGAGATCCGAACCCAGGCGGCGTCGGATGACGGCGAGAACCACGTAGATGAGATGACACCGGGTGAGGAGTCCCCTGATGCGTGGGAGGCCGGTCCTCGCTCCTGGATCCGCGAGGGCACTGAAGCGTGGTTCATCCAGCGCGATGTCACCGCACCGGAGGTCTATGCCGAAACCTGGTTGCGCGATGCCTCCCAGGGGCGTGACCAGGAGGCCCATGACGCGGCCTACCGGGATTATCTGAGGGATTTCGCCGACCGCGACGTGGCCGGGATCGGTTTCGGGATGCTCTGGCTCCGACGGCCGGCCCAGCCGGACCGGTTGCCGTTCGGCCTGCGTTTCGAAGAGATCACCCATCCCCTGGAGCAGCCCGTCGCCCCGTATCTGCAGGCGCAGATCGAGGCCACCGACTCCCTGCTGGGGCGTGACCGGGCGGAGCTGGTCCTGGTGGTCGCCGACGACGTGACCGAAGAACGCCACCAACGACCCGGCGCGCAACATCCCGGGGTCATCCTGCTGCGCCAGGGGGCCGGATTGCGACGCACCACCCTGCTCGGTTCGGCGGAGGCCGGATTCGTTTCGGCCTGCGACGGAGAATTCAGCGCCGGCGTGCTGGCCCAGGCCGTGGCCTCCCTCGTGGAAGGGGACGAACGGGAGACCGCGGCGAACCTACTGGCCAGTGTTGATCGACTCGTTACCCAGGGGTTCGTCACCGAAGTGCGAAACAAAGGCTAAACTTTTTCCGTATGACTCAGAACACATCCGGAGAAGAGCCGCCCGTTGAGGCGAAGTTCCGGCGACAGGCCCAGAAACCGGTGGTCATCGGCGACCCGCAGGCCATCCGTGCGTTGGCCCACGAGGCCCGGTTGGAGGTCCTCGAAGAGCTGTTTGCCTCGCAGTCCACCCGCACCGCGACCGAACTTGCCTCGCGCTGCAACCTGACGCCCAGCGCCATGAGCTACCATCTGCGGGCCCTGGAGAAGTACGGCTACGTCGAACGTGCAGCCAGCGAGGGCGATGGCCGGGAACGCCGTTGGAAGGCGGCGGGGGACCAGTTGGTGGTCGGATCCTTCAACGACTCGACGGCAGCCAAGAATTCCTTCCTCAACGTCCAGCTCAACGCCTTCCGCGAGCGGCTCAGCGTGGAGATCAACCGTCGCGATGAGGAACGCAAGGCAGGAATCGAACCTTCCCCGAACCGACCACCGGTCCTGACGACCGGCATGGTGTTCCTGCGCAAGGAATTGCAGGAGGAGTTCGCCCAGAGGGTCTACGGGCTGGTGGACGAATACGAGGCCCTGGCGCAACCGGATGAGCGCGGGGTGGAAGGCGAACGCATCTACTACATGCTCTCCTTCCTCCCCGAGGCACCTGCCACCGATTCCTGACCCGCGCAACGCGGCGTTGACCACACCGGGAGGTCCTGGCTTGCGGTTGGTGTGCCCGAAGCGGCTAACCTAGTGCAGAATGAGCAGGTGCGCCCCCAACGGCGTGCCGTCAGCGGCAAATAGGAGTGTTGTGCCCCCCAAGGCCAAGGAAAAAACCGGCAAGAAGCTCGTGATCGTCGAGTCACCGGCCAAGAGCAAGTCGATCGCCAAGTATCTGGGCGATGGCTTCATCGTCGATGCCTCGGTCGGTCATATCCGGGATCTTCCCCAACCCTCGGAGCTGCCGGCGGAACTGAAGAAGTCCTCGGTCGGCAAGTTCGCCGTCGATCTGGAGAACGACTTCGAGCCCTATTACGTGGTCTATCCGGACAAGAAGAAGAAGGTCTCGGAACTCAAGGCCGAACTCAAGGATGCCGACGAACTCTATCTGGCCACCGATGCGGACCGCGAAGGCGAAGCCATCGCGTGGCACCTGTTGCAGGTCCTCAAACCCAAGGTCCCCGTCTACCGTCTGGCCTTCACCGAAATCACCCGCGAAGGTATCGCCCGGGCCATGGAGAACGTCCGTGAACTCGATACCGATCTGGTGGACGCCCAGGAGACCCGTCGGGTCCTGGACCGGATCTACGGATACGAGATCTCACCCGTCCTGTGGCGCAAGGTGGCCCGCGGTCTCTCCGCGGGGCGTGTGCAATCGGTGGCCACCCGGCTGGTCGTCGAACGTGAACGCGAACGCATGGCCTTCCGCTCCGCCTCCTACTGGGATCTGGCCGGGGAATTCGCGACCACAGCGGGAGAGTCCTTCCGCGCCAAGCTCGTGGCCGTCGACGGGGGCCGCGTGGCCGCCGGCCGTGACTTCGATGACCGGGGTGGACTGAAGACCCCGAAATCCGGCACCGCAGTCGTCCACCTGGACGAAGCAGCGGCGACCTCGCTGGCCGCTGGCCTGCAGGATAGCGATTTCGCCGTCACCAGTGTCGACACCAAGCCCTATACCCGCCGCCCGGCGGCCCCGTTCACCACCTCGACGCTGCAGCAGGAGGCCTCGCGCAAACTGCGGTGGTCCTCGAAGTCGACCATGCAGGTCGCCCAGCGCCTGTACGAAAACGGCTACATCACCTATATGCGTACCGACTCGGTGTTCCTCTCCAACGAGGCCGTCTCGGCGGCCCGGAAACAGGCCGCCGAACTCTATGGGCAGGAATCGGTGCCCTCGAAGCCGCGGATGTACAAGGCCAAATCCGATAGCGCCCAGGAGGCCCACGAGGCCATCCGGCCCTCCGGTGACGCCTTCCGCCGCCCCCGGGACGTGAAATCCCAGTTGGGGGCCGACGAATTCCGGCTCTACGAACTGATCTGGAAGCGCACGGTCGCCTCGCAGATGGCCGACGCCAAGGGCTCGACCGCTTCGGTCCGGCTGGCCGGGGAAGCCACCGACGGCCGCCGCGCTGAATTCTCCGCCTCCGGCACGGTCATCACCTTCCGCGGTTTCATGGCCGCCTATGAAGAAGGCAAGGACGTCTCGGCCGCCGAGGAAGCCGAGAAGGATGCCGAGCGCCGGCTGCCGCAGCTGGCCCAGGGCGACGCCCTGGTGGGCACGGATGTCACGGCCTCCGGCCACGAAACCACCCCTCCGCCGCGCTACACCGAGGCATCGATCATCGCCGAACTCGAAGAGCGGGAGATCGGCAGGCCCTCGACCTTCGCCCCCACGATTTCGACCATCATGGATCGCGGATACGTCAGCAAACGCGGTGGCGCCCTGGTGCCGAGCTGGATCGCCTTCTCGGTGATCCGCCTGCTGGAGGAACACTTCGCCCAGTACGTCGACTACGGATTCACCGCACGGTTGGAGGACGACCTCGATGAGATCGCCGCAGGACATCTGGCTCGCTCGGCGTGGCTGAAGGACTTCTACTTCGGTGACGGGGAGGAAAAGGGTCTGCAGGGCCTGGTCGAGAACCTCGGCGACATCGACGCCCGGGCCATCAACTCGATCGACATCGCCCCGGGCATCGTGTTGCGGGTGGGCAAATACGGCCCCTATCTGGAACGTCCCGCCCCGGCCGGCTCCCCGGAAGGCACCGACCCCGAACGGGCGAACGTCCCCGAGGATCTGGCCCCCGATGAGCTCACCGCCGAGAAGGCGACCTACCTGATGGACAATGCCGGGCCCTCGGAGCGCCCGCTGGGCATCGATCCGGAGACCGGACGCGAAATCGTGGCCAAGGACGGGAGATACGGACCCTTCGTTTCCGAGGTGATCGTCCCGCCGACCGAGGAGGAGCTGGCCGCCAGGCCGGTCGAATACTACAAGAACGGCAAGCCCAAGCCCCCGAAGAAGCCGGAGAAGATCAAGCCGCGCACCGGTTCGCTGTTCAAGTCGATGTCCCTGGAGACCATCACCCTCGAGGAGGCCTTGAAGCTGCTTTCCCTGCCTCGGGTGCTCGGGACCGATGCCGAAGGCGCGGAGATCACCGTGCAGAACGGTCGCTTCGGGCCGTATTTGAAGAAGGGCTCCGACTCGCGTTCCATCGGGACCGAGGAAGAGATCTTCAGCATCACGCTGGAACAGGCACTGGAGATCTACTCCCAGCCCAAGCAGCGTGGTGGCCGCGCCGCGACCCCGCCCTTGGCGGAATTCGGGGACGACCCGGTGTCCGAGAAGCCGATCATCGTCAAGGAGGGCCGCTTCGGGGCCTACATCACCGATGGGGCCACCAATATCACGGTTCCGCGCGGGACCGCGATCGAGGACCTGACCCGCGAGCAGGCAGTGGAGCTGCTGGCGGACAAGCGCGCCAAGGGTCCGGTCAAGCGGGCTGGCAAGGCCCCGGCCAAGCGCCCGGCAGCCAAGAAGAAGAAGTAGCGCAGGCGGGGTCAGAGATGCGACTGGGTGTCCTCGATATCGGTTCGAACACGGTTCATCTGTTGTTGATCGATGCCTACCCGGGGGCCCGGCCCACGGCCTTCGCCTCGCATAAGCGGCCGCTGTCCCTGGTGGCCTACCTCGATGAGGACGGGGCGATCACCGAGGACGGCCAACGCGAGCTGCTTGACTTCGTCCACGAGGCCTCCTTGTTCGCCACCCGTCACCGGGCCGAGGACCTGCTGGCGTTCTGCACCTCGGCGATCCGCAGTGCCAGCAACGGTCCCGCCGTCTTGGACCGGGTGGTGCAGGAAACCGGGATCCAGCTGGCGGAGCTCTCCGGCGAGCAGGAATCGGGGATGACCTACCATGCGGTCCGTCGCTGGTTCGGGTGGAGCTCGGAAAGGATCCTGGACCTGGACATCGGCGGTGGGTCGTTTGAAATGGCCTACGGGACCGACGAGTTTCCCGAACTGGCCCTTTCGGTCCCTCTGGGTGCCGGCAGGTTGACCCGTGACTGGTTGCCCGGGGACCCGCCCCGCACCTCCGATGTGAAGGCGCTGCGGGCCCACGTCAAGGAGACCTTGGCCGAACCGCTGGCGCTGATCGCCGAGCATCCGAAGCCGACCCTGGTCACCGGGACGTCCAAGACCTTCAGGTCCCTGGCCCGGATCACCGGGGCCGCCCCGAGCGCCGAAGGGATCCATGTCAAACGGGTCCTGCGCCTGGATGACCTGAAACTCTGGACCCGCCGGCTTGAAGCCATGACGACCCTCGAACGCACCGAGCTGCCCGGGGTATCCGAAGTGCGCGCACCGCAGATGCTCGCCGGGGCCATCGTGGCCTCCGTGGCGATGAACACGCTGGGGGTGAAATCCCTGCGCATCTGCCCCTGGGCGCTGCGTGAGGGGCTGATCCTGCGCCGCTTCGACCATTTGATCTTTGACGGACCTTTACCACTGGGGAGTAGCGTGGGAGTTGGCCACGTCGAACTCGGCCAACTGCCGGGATTGCCCACCGTGGGCGCGGTCGATTGAAAAGAGGGAGCCAGGCAATGTCGAAGGATCCGATCCAGGTGGGGTTGTCCAGCGCGTCGGTGTTCCCGCTGAACGTCCACGATGCCTTCGCGGTCTCGCATGATCTGGGCTACGACGGCGTCGAGGTGCTGGTCACCGGAAACCATCTCTCGCAGGACCCCCGCAAGCTGCACGAACTCAGTACCCGTTACGATCAACCGATCCTGGCGATCCACGCCCCCACGCTGCTGTTGACCCAGCAGGTCTGGGGTGACGCCTGGTCGAAGATCGAGATGTCGGCCGCGATGGCCCGTGATGTGGGCTGCGACATCGTCGTCGTCCACCCCCCGTTCCGCTGGCAGGGGGGCTATGCCACCGGTTTTGCCGACGGGGTCAAGAAGATCATGGACGATTACGGGGTCCGCATCGCCGTGGAGAACATGTATCCCTGGCG
The DNA here is from genome assembly GCF_052377615.1 of Arthrobacter sp. AOP36-A1-22. Lineage (NCBI taxonomy): Bacteria > Bacillati > Actinomycetota > Actinomycetes > Micrococcales > Micrococcaceae > Arthrobacter > Arthrobacter sp. AOP36-A1-22. The sequence goes on along the minus strand of NZ_JBQSWX010000001.1, from coordinate 198,289 downwards.
GGCCCGCGGTCGTGAAGCCAAGATGTACCTTCCGCACTGGAACCCCGTGCCGCAACCCTACGAATACGTCACCTGGGACTTCTCCCATGCCGCCATCGCGAACGTGGACTCGTTGGAGTCCATCAAGGCGCTGGGGAGCCGGCTGAGCCACGTCCACCTCTGCGACGGGGTCGACAACGGCAAGGACGAACACCTGGTCCCCGGACGGGGCACCCAGCCGGTCGCGGAATCGTTGCAGTTCCTGCGCGACAGCGAATGGGACGGCCACGTCGTCGTGGAGGTATCGACCCGCAAGGCCAAGGGAGCCGGAGGGCGCGAGGAATGGCTCGCCGAGACCCTGCGCTTTGCCCGGAAGCACTTGGAAGCGGTCGAACCCCCCGCCGGCACCAACGAGGCAGGCGATGCCGGGAACACCTCGGATTCCTCCACGCTGCGTTCCTGAGCGGACCACCGGGCCGCTGCCCGGCCGATCGCCGACGAACCGTCAGGGACTACGCCCGCCGGAGCCCCGTGGAAGAATGGTTCCATGGCATCTTCGAAACACACTCCTGACACCACGTCGACCGGCCGGCGTCTGGCCTTCATCGGCACCGGCAACATGAACGGGGCGATCCTCCGCGGCATCCTCGCCGGTGGCTTCGACCCCCGATCCATCACCGCCACGGTGCGTGGCAGCGAAAAAGCGGAGCGTTTGGCCGCCGACACCGGGGTGCGCTCCCTCGCCACCACCGTGGACGAGACCGCCAACCAGCAGGCGGTCGCCGCGGCGGACATCGTCTTCGTCGGGGTCAAACCGGTCGGGATCCAGGACGCCTGCCGCGATATCGCCGCCTCCCTCCCGGCGCAGGCCGTCGTCGTCAGCGTGGCCGCAGCGGTCACCATCTCCATGATCGAAGAGGCCCTGCCGCAGGGACAGCCGGTCGTGCGCGCCATGCCGAACACCCCGATGACCGTCGGCAAGGGCGTCGTGGCCCTGGCCGGGGGCACCTCGACCGGCGAGAAGGACCTTGAAGCGGTGTCCGCGCTGCTCTCCGAGACCGGCATGGTGCGGATCGTCTCCGAAGACCAGATCGACGCCGTCTCGGCAGTGAGCGGTTCCGGACCCGCCTACGCGTTCTACCTGGCCGAGGCGATGGCCGCCGCGGGTGAGGAGCTGGGGCTGGAAGCCGGGTTGGCCCGGGATCTGGCGCGGGCCACGGTGGCCGGCGCCGGGGTCATGCTCGACGAGCCCGACGCCGATCCCTCCGCGCTGCGCACCGCCGTCACCAGCCCCGGGGGAACCACCCAGGCGGCCTTGGAGGGCTTCGACGCCGCCGGCGTGCGGGCCGGTATCGGCTCCGGGGTCAAGGCGGCCACCGAACGGGCCGCGGAGATCACCCGCGAACTGGCCGGATAGCCCGCCGGCCGGCCCTACGGTCGGGAGGCGAACCGCTCGAGCAGGTCCACGTGTCCCGACACGATGAGGATGTCCCGCCGCGTGACCTTGGTATCGGGTTGGGCGTAGGTGAAATCCTCGCCGGGGGATTTCACCCCGACGATGGTCACGCCGTATTTGGACCTGACCTGGGATTCGCCCAACGTGAAGCCCTGGGTCTCCGTCGGGGGATACATCTTCACGATCGCGAACCCGTCGTCGAACTCGATGAAGTCCAGCATGCGCCCGCCCACCAGGTGGGCCGCGCGGACCCCGGCGTCGGCTTCCGGGTAGACGACGTGGTTGGCGCCGATCCGCGAGAGGATCTTGCCGTGCGATGGGGTGATCGCCTTGACCCAGAGGTGCTCGACGCCCAGATCGACCAGGTTCACGGTGATCAGCACGGAGGACTCGATCGAGGTGCCCACCCCGACCACCGCCGAGTTGAAATCCTGGGCGCCGAGTTGGCGCAAGGCATCGACGTTGGTGGCATCGGCCTCCACCACATGGGTGAGCGTGCCGGCCCACTTCTGCACCAGATCCTGGTTCCGCTCGATCGCCAGGACCTCCCGGCCCTGGCGCACCAGCTGATTGGCCACCGCCGCGCCGAAGCGGCCCAGACCGATGACCAGCACCGGGGCATTATGTTTCGACGAGTTCTCAGCCAATGATCGGCCTCTCTTCGGGGTAGTGGTACAGCTGGTTGCGTTGGCGCAGGCTCAGTGCCGTCGCCAGTGTAATGGTGCCCACGCGTCCGGCAAACATCAGCGCGGAGAGGACATACTTGCCCTCGGGAGGGAGCTCGGCCGCCAGATTGGTGCTCAGCCCCACCGTGCCGAACGCGGAAATCGAATCGAAGAGGACCCGATCCAACGGTTCATCACTGATGGACAGGATCACCCCGGTGCCCACGCTGACCAGGGTGGCCCCCAGGACGGTGACGGAGATCGCCACACGCATGGTGCTCTCGGGGATGCGGCGCCCGAAGGCCTTGATGTCCTTATCGCCCCGGGCCTCGGCCACGATGGCCAGGAACATCACCGCGATCGTGGTGACCTTGATGCCCCCTGCCGTGGACGCCGAACCCCCGCCGGCGAACATCAACGCGTCGGTGAGCAGCAGGGTGGAGGATTCGAGCTGGTTCTGGTCCACCAGGGAAAAACCCGTGGAACGGGTCATCGCCGAGGCGAAGAACGAGTGGATGAGCTTATCGGACAGGCTCATCCCGCCGATGGTCTGCGGGTTGTTCCACTCCATGAGACCCCAGCTGAGGCTGCCCACCAGCAGCAGGATGCCCGACACCACGACGGTGAGTTTGGTGTGGAGGTTCCATTTGCGGAATTTGCTGCGGAAGACGATCAGCACCATGAGGGCCGGGAAACCCAAGGACCCGATGATGGCCCCGACGGTGATGGGGACCAGGACCCACAAATCGGTTTCGTAGGGGACCAGGCCATCGGAGTGCGGGGTGAATCCGGCGCTGTTGAAGGCCGAGATGGCGTAGAAGATCCCATGCCAGATGGCTTGGCCGATGGACTCGCCCAACACCAGGAAACGCGGGGCCAGGGCCAATGCCAGCAGCGCCTCGATGGTCACCGAGGTGGTGATGACCACCCGGAGCAAGGTGCCGACCTCACCGAGGCGCCCGACGTTTTGGATGTTCATGGCCTCCTGGGCGCGCAGCTTGCCGCGTACCCCCAGCCGCTTGCTCACCGCCAGGGACAGCAGTGAGGCCAGGGTCAGGATGCCCAGCCCGCCGATGAAGATGCCCACGATGATGACCACTTGGCCGAAGAAGGACCAGTGCACCGCGGTGGATACCACGGTCAGCCCGGTCACGCAGACGGCCGAGGTGGCCGTGAAGAGGGCATCGTGGAGCGGGGTGAATTCCCCGGTGGAGGAGGCCACCGGCAAGGACAGCAGGGTCGTGAACAGGGCGATGACCAGAAGGAACACACCGATAGCCAGCCGGGCCGGCGACGTCGCTGCGACGGTGTCGACGAAGTCTCGCACCCCGTGGAGGATACGCGGTACGGCGTTCCCCCAGCTGAGCGGGGTGGCTGATGGTGTGGAGGACATGGTCGCGGGCTGCTCCGGGAAACGATGGCTCCGGGCGTTTCCCGGCACTGTCCACAGTAGAGTACCCGTGCGCGGCACGGTGGTGGACACCCGCCGCGGCGGAGACATCCACCCGCGAAAGGCGGATATCGCGTAGCCTGAGCCCGTGAGCTTGAGTACACCGCCGTCACCGCCGACCGAGGTCCTCTGGAGCGAGGAGCTGATGTCCTACCGCTTCAGCGAAAGTCATCCGATGCATCCCTCGCGTCTGGATCTGACGATGCGCCTGGTCGAGGGGCTGGGGATCCTGGAGCGCAGGAACATCTCGCTGCTTGCACCGGAGGTCGCCACCGACGAGGAACTGGCCCTGGTGCACGACCCGGAGTACATCTCCGCCGTCCGGTACGCCGGGGAACATCCGGACGAGATCAACGAGGAACGCGGGCTGGGCACCGAGGACACCCCGGCCTTCGCCGATATCCACGCGGCCAGTGCCCGCTTGGCGGGCGGGTCGCTGCAGGCAGCCGACGCCGTATTGGCCGAACGGGCCCTGCACGTGGTCAACTTTGCCGGCGGCATGCACCATGCCTCCCGCGGCAAGGCCAGCGGATTCTGCGTCTACAACGATGCCGCGCTGGCCGTCCAACGGCTTCTGGACGGTGGAACGCAGCGGGTCGCCTATATCGATGTCGATGCCCACCACGGGGACGGAACCCAATCGATCTTCTGGGACGATCCCCGGGTACTGACCATCTCCTTGCACGAATCAGGCATGTCCCTGTTCCCCGGAACCGGGTTCGCCAACGAAACAGGAGGATCCGAGGCCATGGGCAGTGCCGTGAACGTCGCCCTGCCCGCCGGGACCACAGATGCCGGCTGGCTGCGGGCCTTCCATGCGGTCGTGCCGCAACTGGTGGCCGCCTTCGAACCCGAGGTCATCGTCAGTCAGCACGGCTGTGACGGGCACGGCGAGGATGATCTGAGCAACCTGCGGCTGAGCATCGACGGGCAGCGGCAGAATGCACTGGATATATCCGATCTGGCCCAACGCCACTGTGGCGGCCGGTGGATCGCCACCGGCGGTGGGGGATACAACCTCATCCAGGTCGTCCCCCGGGCTTGGAGCCACCTGGTGGCCATCGCCGGCGGCCGGCCCGTCCCGTTGCGTACCGAGGTGCCGGGGAGCTGGTTGGCCTACGTGAAGGAAAAATATGGTGCCACCGGTCCCGCGTTGATGAACGACGGCGTCGACCTCTGGTGGCGCTCCTGGGAAGTCGGCTACGATCCGGCGGATTTCATCGACCGGACCATCATGGCCACGCGCAAGGAGGTCTTTCCCGTCTTCGGGTTGGACCCCTGGTTTGATTGAGCGCCGCCCGGGGCGGGATGCCCGGAAGAACTTCTGCGGATAAGGTGATGGAATGACCTTCGACGATGTCTTTTCCGTCCTGGCAGATCCGACCCGGCGCAGGATCCTCGAAGCCCTGCGCGAAGAGGAGAACTCCGTCGGTGACCTCGTGCAGCTTCTTGAAGTATCCCAGCCGACCGTATCCAAGCATCTGAAGGTCCTGCGCGAAGCCGGGGTGCTGCGCATGCGGGCCGACGGCCAGCGGCGGATCTATTCCGTCGAACCCGGGGCATTGCACCGGGCCGCCACCTGGTTGGCCGCCTTCCCCGGCCACCCCGGCACCGAAGCGGCGGTGACCGGGCTCACGGGCGCAGAGTACAAGAAGGACATGGCATTCGGCAATGCCCGCGACGCGGCGGGTAGCGGTGACGGCACCGACGAGGAAGCGACGGTTCGGGCCCTGGAGGTGGCAGCTTCCTACCGCGCCGCCCAACAGCGCGAACAGGATGGGCTTCCGACGGTTGACGCGACGGACCTCGAGCACGAAAACCCCGCCATCCCGGGCTCCGGGAATGCTCCGCAGCAGCTGGGGCGGACCGTGGGGCGGACCGTCGAACAGGTCACCGGCCGGGCCCAGGATCTGCTGGAAAGGCTGCAGAAACCGAAGTTCGGGCGACGCCGCTAGGGGCGGTGGACGGGCCGTTCCACGTTACGGGCGATTCACGGATTTTTTACGATCGGTTGGGTTCGATGCCCTCCGACGTGTCATTGTTCTTCTCGGAGCGCCGACGCTCACCACCCCCCCCATGGGTGCCGTCGCGCCCACCTCTCAGTTCTTGAAGGAGTACCCCTTGGATCAGAATCTGCTCGATATCCGGGAAGACGTTTTCCACCGCAACCAGGGTGAATCCGAATTCCACCAGGCCGTGACCGAGGTGTTCGAAAGCCTCAACACCGTCATCGGCCGGCACCCCGAATACGCCGACGCCGCCATCCTGCAACGCATGTGCGAGCCCGAGCGCCAGATCATCTTCCGGGTCCCCTGGGTGGACGATGAGAGCAAGGTGCAGATCAACCGCGGCTTCCGTGTCGAATTCAACTCGGCGCTGGGCCCGTATAAGGGTGGACTGCGGTTCCATCCTTCGGTCTACCTGGGCACCGTTAAGTTCCTGGGCTTCGAGCAGGTATTCAAGAACGCACTGACCGGCATGCCGATCGGCGGCGGCAAGGGCGGCTCCGATTTCGACCCGCGCGGCAAGTCCGACGGTGAGGTCATGCGCTTTTGCCAGTCCTTCATGACCGAGCTGTACCGCCACATCGGCGAATACACCGACGTCCCGGCCGGAGACATCGGCGTGGGTGGCCGGGAGATCGGCTTCCTCTTCGGCCAGTACAAGCGCATCACCAACCGCTATGAATCGGGCGTCCTGACCGGCAAGGGCATGGGCTGGGGCGGTTCGCTGCTGCGTCCCGAAGCCACCGGCTACGGGGCCGTGCTGTTCGCCCAGGAGATGCTCAAGACTCGTGGCTCCAGCCTGGACGGGCAGCGGATGGTCGTCTCCGGCTCCGGCAACGTGGCCATCAACGCCATCGCCAAGGCGCAATCCCTGGGGGCCACCGCCGTGGCGGCCTCGGATTCCAGCGGATACATCGTCGACGAAGCCGGCATCGACGTGGAGCTGTTGCGCGAGATCAAGGAAGTCGAGCGCGGCAGGATCAGTGACTACGCGGATCGACGCGGCGGGAACGTGAAATACGTCGAGGGCGGCTGCGTCTGGGATGTGGACGCCACCGTCGTGCTGCCCGCCGCCACGCAGAACGAACTCGAGGCCAAGGATGCCAAGCGACTGGTGGAAACCGGCGTCCTGGCCGTCGCCGAGGGTGCGAACATGCCCTGCACCGCCGATGCGATCGCCATCTTCCAGGAAGCCGGGGTGCTCTTCGGCCCGGGCAAGGCAGCCAACGCCGGCGGAGTGGCGACCTCGGCCCTGGAGATGCAGCAGAATGCCAGCCGTGACTCCTGGAGTTTCGGGCATACCGAACGCCGGCTCGAAGAGATCATGGTCGGCATCCACACCACCTGTGCCACGACGGCCGATGCCTACGGTAAGCCGGGGAACTACGTGGCCGGGGCCAATATCGCCGGGTTCATGAAGGTCGCCGACGCGATGCTCGCCCTGGGAGTCATCTAGGGGCCTTGGACCGGACTGGACGGGCCGGCGATGTCCCGGGCACCGCGGTGTCCGGGACATCGTTGCGTCCGGGGTGTTTACATGGGGGGATGGAGAACACCGAAGCACTCGCCGCCCACCGCATCGACCCCGAGGCGCTCGAGCAGGACGACATCGACACCTACCGCCTGCTCGCCGGGGACATCGCCTCGGGGGCCGCAGTGGTGGCCACCCGCCGTTATGGCCGGGACATCGCCGCGACGGTCACCGGATTCCTGGACGTCTCCTACGATCCGCCCACCATGCTGGTCAGCCTCTACGCGGACGGACGCATCGGGGAGGCGGTCTCCGAGTCCGAAGGCTGGACGCTGTCGCTGTTGAACGGGGAGCACCAGGGGATCGCGAACTGGTTGGCCAGCCCCGCCAATCCCGTCCATGGCCTGTTGAGCCAGGTCCCCTTCCGTCGCGCCCCGGTCAGTGGGGCCGCAGTGATCGAGGGGGCCATCTCCTGGTTCGAGCTGAGGACGACGGCGGTGCACGAGGTGGCGACACATCTGGTGGTCGCCGGGGAGGTCGTCGCGATGGGCACCACCGACGACGACGCCGGCGCGAACGATCCACTGATCCACTTCTCCCGTGAATACCGCCATTTGCGGCGCTGACCGGCACCAGGGCTCCGAGGCGCCTGCTTCGCGCTGTCCGGGGCCTGGTCGGGGGAACACCGGAGGGCCGGGTTGCTGCGACGGGTTTCACAATCGCATCACCAGCCACTAGTGTGGTCTGCTAGATGGTACTGCGTACGGGTTTTTCCACGCGATGCCTTGCTGGGGTGTTCCTTTATCATCCGAACCAGGAGAATATTGCCGATGGCCGACGCTAAGAACTTTTCGAATGCGCGCTTCATGACGGTGGCGGAAGTCGCCGAGATGATGCGTGTGTCGAAAATGACTGTGTATCGCCTGGTGCATGCGGGAGACCTTCCGGCAGTTCGCTTCGGTCGTTCCTACCGCGTGCCGGAGACCGCCGTCGAGGACTACCTGAAAACCGCGCGTGTGGACGGGACGTCGGAGACCGCCTGAGGGCGTGGTCCGCACGGTCGCCTTGGGCAAGGTAAACTAGTAGGGAACATTTAACGTCCGCGATGGTTGCTGCCTGCTCCCCGCGTGGTCGTCAGCAGAAATCAATCATTAGTCTGTGAGGAACCAAATGGGCTCAGTTATCAAGAAGCGCCGCAAGCGGATGGCCAAGAAGAAGCACCGTAAACTGCTTCGTAAGACGCGCCACCAGCGTCGCAACAAGAAGTAGCACGCGGCGGGACAGGATCCCGCCCCTGATGCTTGACGGCGGGGTTCCACCTTCGGGTGGGGCCCCGCCGTCGTCATGTCCGGGCCTTGCCGGAGGCAGGGCCCGCCCCACCCGGCTCCTAGGGGCGGAAGCGTCGGCGCATCATCCGCAGGCCGCGCCAGAGCCCGTAGACGGCGCCCGAGACGGTGGCCGCCCGGATGCCGATCGTTGCCGCATGCCGTCCACGGCGGAAGTCATATACGGGCCAGTTGTGGGCCAGGGCGTGGCGGCGCAGGCGTACATCCGGGTTGATGGCCACCGGATGTCCGACGACGGTCAGCAGCGGCACGTCGTTATAGGAATCGCTGTAGGCCCAGCTGGTCGAAAGATCCAGGCCTTCGCGGGCCGCCAGCTCGGTCACGGCGGTGGCCTTGGCCGGGCCATGCAGGATCTCGCCGACCAGCCGGCCCGTATAGACCCCCTCGTGTTGGTCCACCACGGTGCCCAGCGCACCGGAAAGGCCGAGCTTGTCGGCGATCACCTCGGCCACTTCCAAGGGGGTGGCGGTGACCAGCCACACCGGCCGGCCTCCGTCCAGATGCGCCTGGGCCAGCGCCCGGGTCCCGGGCCAGATCCGGCTGGCAATGAATTCGTCGTAGATCTCGTCGCCCAGGGCGCTCATGTCATCGACCAGGATGCCGGCGGCCAGGGCCAGCGCCTGGTCCTTGATCCGGTGGACCTGCGCGAGGTCCTCGCCGCGCACCATGAAGCTGATCTGCTGCACGCCCATCCACAGGGCGTGGCGCAGGCTGAACGCCCCCCGGCTATACATCTTCCGGGCCACGGCGAACAGACTGGCCCCGCGCATCATGGTGTTGTCGACGTCGAAGAAGGCGGCGGCATGCCCGGGGGATGGTGGGGCTGCCGGTACATGGGCGGCTCGGGGCTGCTCTGGCATCTGGATAGTCTATCCACCGAGACGGGCCACGCGAGCGGTGCCGTGCGTCACGGGGAGGATCGTTTCTGCCCGGCCGCGGGGGAGTAACGGTAGGTTTGGAGTATGGATTCTTCGCTTCAACCACCCCGGGTCAGGCTCTTGAGCCGGACCGGATGCCACCTCTGCGGGGCCGCCCGCGCCACCGTCCAGACGGTGACGGCACGGCATGGAGTCGCGTGGGACGAGGTCCTCATCGATGACGATCCGGCCCTGATGCAGCAATTCGGCGAAGAGGTGCCGGTGCTGTTGGTGGATGGGGTGCAACGCGATTTCTGGGTCATTGATGCGGATCGGCTCGAGAAGTTGATCAGTGCGTGAATCCGATGGAAAAGGCACTTCCCGAGGCGACGCTGAGTCGCATGACCGGCTATCTGCGCGCCCTGGAGGCCATGCGTGAGGTCGGTCGCCCGACGATCTCCTCGGAGGTCCTGGCCGCCGCCGCCGGAGTGAATTCCGCGATCCTGCGCAAGGACCTCTCGCTGTTGGGGACCTTCGGGACCCGGGGCGTCGGGTATCGGATCGAGGTGTTGGCCGAGACCATTTCCGAGACCCTGGGGTTGGAACGGGATTGGCGGGTCGGCATCCTCGGTGCCGGCAACCTGGGCCGCGCCTTGGCCGGCTATGCCGGTTTCCATGAAGGCGGGTTCAGCATCCAAGCGGTCTTCGACATCGCCGAAACCGTCATTGGCGATGCCGTGGGCGGGCTGGCGGTCCGTCCGGTGGGTGAACTGGCTGCGGCCACGGCCGAACTGGGGTTGAACATGGCCGTGCTGGCCGTCCCCGGACCGGCGGCCCAGGAACTCTGCGACCGGGTCGTCGGTGCCGGGATCACCAACATCCTCAGTTTCGCCCCGGTGATCCTCCAGGTTCCCGAGGGCATCCACATGCGCCGGGTGGACATGGCCCGGGAACTGCAGATCCTGGCCTACCACGCAGGCTTCGGGGCGGGCCGCCCGGCAGACCAGGACTGAGGGCTGCTAGCGGAAGCCGCCCCGCTTACGCTGGGCCATCGCCTTGACGTAGTTCGAGGAGGGCGTCAGCCAGGCCAGGACGATGCCGGCCACGCCGAGCAGGATCACCAGGAGCGAGATCGGATCCGACGGGGTGAACAACCCGAACAGGGAGATCGCCGCTAGGACGGTGCCGGTGATGCGGGCCCCGTTGCTGCCCTTGCGGATGAAGCTGGCGATCAGCGCGTAGACCCCGGCCACGACCACCATCATGATCAGGACGACGACCTTCAGGGCGCTGATCATCGATTCGAGGTCGATCCCGGCGTCGTCGAGCTGCTGCTGGGTCTCGGGACCCTGCTGCGCGATGGCTTCGCGGATGGCCTCAACGACCATGGCGTTCGGCAGGAAGATCAGGATCAGCGCCTGCACCAGGGTGATGATCCCGGCGCCAATGATCAACCAGAATGCCGCCTTGAGCTGTTTCGGGGGTGCCGGCCGCGTGCCGGGAGTTCCCCCGAAGCCCGCTGCCCCACCGTCCGGCTGCTGGCCGTAACCGTAGCCATAGGGGGAGGGGGCGGGATTCGCATGGCCCTGTCCCACCGGGGGCAGGTTCGGCTGACCGGGCTGGCCGTAGCCCGGAGGCAGGCCCGCCCCCGGCTGCCCGGAGGAACCGGGGCCCTGGGTGCCCTGGCCGTACTGGCCCGGCTGGCCCGGAGGGTTCTGGCCGTATTGGGGGGACCCGGTGGCGTCGGCCCCGGTCTCGGGCAGGCGTTGTCCGAACTGCGGGGGACCGGGAACCGGGGGAGTGGTGCCGTCGTTGGTGGCATCCGGGTCCTGCTGCGGGTCCTCGGGGGTGGGGGTGCTCATCGTCTGTCCTCCATTGGTGTTGCGTACGGTGGGCCCAGCTCCCAGACTAATGCGCCCGACCCCTGTCGGGGCATCATCACGAAGGCTGACACTATGCGCCCGCGAGGGATGCGTGAAGTGGATCACCGTCCCCCTTTTAGGCGACGCCGCAAAGGTTTGAGACACTAGATGCATGCCTGTCGCCACCGTCCACCTGCTCCGCCATGGGGAGGTCCACAACCCGGACAAGGTGCTCTATGGCCGGTTGCCCGGATTCCCCCTCTCCGATCTCGGCCGCACCATGGCGGATCGTGCCGCGGAGTACTTCGTGGCCCAGCGCGACGCCGGCGCGTCAATCGTGCATCTGGCGGCCTCGCCACTGGTCAGGGCCCAGGAAACGGCCGAGCCGACGTCCAAGGCCCTGGGCCTGCAGATCGCCACCGATGATCGACTGATCGAAGGCGGAAACCATTTCGAGGGACTCTCCGGAGTCAAGGGGCAGCTGCGCAACCCGCGGCACTGGCCCTACCTCATCAACCCGTTGCGTCCGTCCTGGGGGGAGCCCTACCGGGTCCAGGTCGAGCGCATGATGGCCGCGGTGAAGGATCACCGCGACCGGGCCGTTTCACTCGGCGGCCCCGGAGCCCAAGCCGTGCTGGTCAGCCACCAGCTACCCATTTGGGTGACGCGCCTGGCCGCCGAAAACAAGCACCTGTGGCATGACCCCCGGAAGCGGCAATGCACGCTCACGTCGGTCACCAGCCTGGATTTTGAGGGGGAACGGCTCGTTGCCGTTCGTTATACCGAACCCTGCGCTGACCTGCTGGCCAACGCGGCTAACATCCCCGGAGCCTGAAGAACACATGCCGTCCCATCCGTCCCGCCTGTCCGATTCACCGTTTCCCGCCCGACGACACGTCCTGCGCTCCGCCGCGCTCTTCGCCGCCGTCCTGCCGCTGGCCGCCTGCGCCGCGACCGAGGACCCGCTGGCGGAACAGGCCAAGGCCGGCAACGGGAAGAACTACATTGCCGGGGACGGTTCCGTCCAGGAATACGACCAGGCAAGCCGCGGGAAACCTGTGGAACTGGACGGCACGACGTACGAGGGCAAAACCATTGACTCGGCGCAGCTCAAGGACCAGATCACCGTCCTGAACTTCTGGTATGCCGCCTGCGCCCCGTGCCGGCTCGAGGCGCCGCATCTGGCCAAACTGAGCAAGGCCTTCAAATCCAAGGGCGTGCAGTTCTACGGGGTGAACGTCCGTGATGGCCAGGACACGGCGCACGCGTTCGAACGCACCTTCAAGATCGACTACCCCTCGATGCCCGACGCCGACGGATCGATCCTGCTCTCGATGACCGAATACGTCCCCCCGCAGGCCGTGCCCACCACGCTGGTGCTTGATCGCCAGGGCCGGGTGGCGGCCCGCCTGCTGGGTGAAGCCGATGAGTCCACGCTGAAGGCACTGATCTCCGACCTGGTCTCCGAGTCCGCGTGATCGCCGGGCTCGTCACTGCCCTTCCGGCGCTGGGCGTCCAGGGCAACCCCTTCGCCGAGGCCGTCCAGGACGGCTCGCTGCTGCTCTCGATCCCGGTGGCCGTCCTCGCCGGGCTCGTCTCCTTCCTATCGCCCTGCGTCCTGCCGTTGGTTCCCGGGTTCCTGGGCTATGTGACCGGGCTGACCGGGGCGGATCTGGCCGAACAGAAACGGGGCCGGATGGTCACCGGCATCGGGTTGTTCGTCCTCGGCTTCAGCGTGGTCTTCATGCTCATCGGGATCGTCTTCACCAAGGCGACCGTCTGGCTGGCCCGGGACGGGGACTGGGTCACCCAGGCCCTGGGCCTGGTGGTCATCGTCATGGGCATCGTGTTCATGGGCGGATTCTCCTGGTTCCAGCGTGATCGCAAGATCCACCACCGGCCCCCGGCAGGTCTCTGGGGTGCCCCCGTGCTGGGCATGACGTTCGGTCTGGGATGGGCCCCATGCATCGGGCCCACCCTGTCCGCAGTGCTGATCATGAGTACCGGTCCCGACGCGAATGTGGCCCGCGGTGCCCTGCTGACCTTCACCTACTGCCTGGGCCTGGGGGTGCCGTTCCTGCTCATCGCCCTGGGATTCAGGAGGGCCGCGGGGACGTTGGCCTTCTTCAAGCGCCACCAGGTGGCCGTCATGCGCGCCGGCGGCCTCCTGCTCATCCTGTTGGGCCTCGTGATGGTCACGGGGCTGTGGGGTGAATGGGTCGTGCAACTGCAAACATGGTTCGCCAACGAGATAAGGTTGCCGATTTGATGGCCCTGAACAGCAAGTCCAATCACGCATCTTCGGGTTCCGCGGGCGGGAAGAACCCCCGGGGAGGCCGCAAGCCCGAGGTGGCGGTACCGTCCCTGGGGCCCTGGGGCATGGTGAGGTGGGCCTGGACCCAGCTGACCAGCATGCGTACCGCCTTGTTCCTGCTCCTGTTGCTGGCCGTGGCCACCGTGCCGGGATCGCTGTTCCCGCAGCGCCCGGTGAACCCGACGGAGGTCACCGCCTACCTGGAGAACAAGCCGGTGCTGGGGGAATGGCTCGATACCTTCCAGCTCTTCGACGTGTTCTCCTCCGTCTGGTTCTCCGCGATCTACCTGCTGCTGTTCATCTCGTTGATCGGCTGTGTCTTTCCCCGGGCGAAGAAGCACTACAAGACCTTGCGCACCCCGCCACCGCGTACCCCGGCCCGGCTGTCGCGGCTCCCCGAGAACGGGAGCTTCGAACTGGCCGACGATCCGGCCGCCCGCAGCGACGGGGAGGTCCTCGACCGCTCCGCCGCCCTGCTGCGCAAACGCGGTTACCGGGTCGAGAAACGTCCCGGGGGCACGACGCCGTCGGTGGCCGCCGAACGCGGCTACGTCCGTGAAATCGGGAACCTGGTCTTCCACTTCTCGCTCATCGGCGTCTTGGCCTCCGTCGCGATCGGTGGGGTCTACGGGTACACCGGCCAGCGGATCGTCGTGGAGGGTGAGTCCTTCGTGAACACGCTGGTCTCCTACGACTCCTTCAATCCCGGAACCGGTTTCAAGGAAGGCTCGCTGAGCCCCTTCTCCGTCGCTCTGGACGACTTCGATGTCACCTACGACCGCGAATCGACCACACACTTCGGCCAGCCCATCGACTTCCATGCCCAGGTCACCACGTCCGAACCCGGCCAGAAGCCACGGAAGCAGGATCTGCGCGTGAACCATCCGCTGCGGATCGGTGGCACCGCCGTCTATCTGGTGGGCAACGGGTACGCCCCGGAGATCGTCGTGCACGACGGCAACGGCAAGGTGGCCTACTCCGGCCCGGTGGTGGCGGTGCCGCAGGACGAGGTCTTCACCTCCCTGCTGGTCCTGAAGGTCCCCGACGCGGCCCCCGACCAGCTCGGTTTCGTCGGCCTGTTCCTCCCCACGGCGGGGATCACCGCCGAGGGGGTGGGGGTCTCCCTGGATCCGAGCCCGACGGAACCGCAACTGCAGCTGAACTCCTACTACGGTGACCTCGGTCTGGACTCCGGGGATCCACAGAACGTCTTCGTCCTGGACACCGACGACCTGAACGAACTGAACAGCAGGAAGCTGGACGCCGGCGGCCTGGTCGTCAATGCCGGCCAGACGGTGGAACTGCCCCAGGACAAGGGCACGATCACCTTCAAGGGCATCAAACGCTACGCCGCCCTGGACGTCCACCACGATCCGGGCAAGCTGCCGGTGGGCATCTTCGCCGCCTTGGCCCTGATGGGTCTGGCCGTTTCCCTGTTCACCCCCCGCCGGCGTGCCTGGATCAAGGTGCACCCCGCCGCGGGCGAATCGGGTGGCTCCGGGGAAAAGAGTGGGCGTATCATCGAATACGGAGTGCTCGCCCGTGGCGAGGACCCGCGTGTACGGCAGGAAGCCCGGGAGATTCGCACACTTCTTGAGCGTGAATTCACCGGCACCGACCGGACCGAAGTTTAGGAGACAGAGGAAAAACGCATGCCCACGATCAACGAAAACCTCGGCGCCTACAGCGACCTCTTCATGCTGCTGGCGGCCATGGCCTACGCCATTGCCTTCATCGCCTTCGCCTGGGATCTGGCCAAATCGAGCCGCACCATCCGTGAACTCGAATCGGGCCTGCTGGCCGAGGAGGCCAAGCAGCTGGCCATGGCCGGTGCCGCCGGAACGGGATCCGCACGTGGCGCCGCCGCGACCAGCGCTCCTGCTGGTCCGCATGCCCCCGCCGAAGACGATGGCCTGCTGGTCAACGAATCGATGAACTACACCCGGGATGCCGGCAAGCGCACGGCAGCCCGCATCGGAGTCTCGGTGGCCTGGATCGGCGTACTGATCCACGGGTTCGCCGTCGTCTCCCGCGCCATCGCTGCCGGCCGGGTGCCGTGGGGGAACATGTATGAATTCCTCACCACCGGCGCCTTCCTGGTGGCTGCGGTGTTCCTGGTCGTGCTGCTGCGCAAGGACCTGCGCTTCATGGGGACCTTCGTCATCGGCCTGGTGACGTTGATGCTGTGTGCCGCGACGATGGGCTTCCCCACCCCGGTCGCGCATCTGGTCCCGGCGTTGCAGAGCCCCTGGCTGGTCATCCACGTCTCCATTGCCGTCCTGGCCTCTTCGCTGTTCACGATCACCTTCGCGTTGAGCGTCCTGCAGCTGATGCAGGCAGACCGCCAATCGAAGCTGGCCGCCGGCAAATCCGATAAATTGGCGTTCCTGCGTCTGGTTCCCAGCGCGGCCGCGTTGGAGAACTTCGCCTACCGGATCAACGCCGTCGCGTTCGTGATGTGGACGTTCACCCTCATCGCCGGTGCCGTCTGGGCCGAAGCCGCCTGGGGCCGTTATTGGGGCTGGGACACCAAGGAAGTCTGGACCTTCGTGATCTGGGTGGTCTTCGCCGGCTACCTGCACGCCCGGGCCACCCGTGGCTGGACCGGCACCCGGTCGGCCTGGTTGAGCATCATCGGCTACCTGTGCATCGTCTTCAACTTCACCGTGGTGAACCTGTACTTCAACGGCCTGCACTCCTACGCGGGAGTCTAGCCACCGCCGGATCCCCGAGGGGCCCGGGAGGAGACCGCAAGGTTTCCTCCCGGGCCCTCTTCGTCCAGAGGGTGGCCTCGGGACGGCAGGCGGGAGGCGGGACCGCAGGGAACGACGCAAGCCCCGGCAGTGTGCCCTCCGGCGCCCGGGCGATGACCTAGAGTGGTTTGATGCCCTCAGCCCAGGACCCCCTGCCCTTCCACCGCACTGCCATGTTGCCGCTGCTGCTGGCCATGGTCGCCATCGCGCTGGCGCTGGTTTCGACGTTCCTGGCGGCACTGGTGGCCAAGCTGGTGCTGCTGGGGCTGGCCATGCTCTTCGTGGTGGGCTGCGGTGTGAGCCTGGGGATCCTCTTCGCCCGCGTCCGGAAGGAAGCAGCAAAGCAGCCTCGCGACTGAACTGTGCAGGGCCCCTTCGGCCCGGGAAGGGTGCCTAGCTGCTCGGCGGGTTCGAGTCCTGGTCGGAGGAATGCGTCCCATCGTCATGCGGTGGGTTCTGGTTCTTCCGGGCTTGCTCCTCACGGGCCCTCAGCTCGGCCTCACGGCGACGCAGGTCCTCCTCCTTGGCGCGTTGGCGCCGTTGGGTTTCGAGGCTGCGCAGGAAGTCCGGGTCGTCGTCGGGGGCCGCCGGGCCACGGGTGGGCCGCTGGCCCTGGGAGGGGCCCGAGCCCGAGTCGTCCGGACGGCCGAGCCAGAACCATAAGAGGGCCCCGATGAGCGGAAGCAGGATGATGGCCAGGATCCACCAGGGCTTGGCGATGCTGCGCACCCGGTTCGCCGGTGTCTGCACGCACTGGATCACTGCGTAGATGGTGACGGCGAGGGCCACCAGTGCACCGAGCATCAAGTTTCTGACCATGGATCCATTGTAGTGAAGAAAACGTGCCGCTGCTCCAGCCGGTAGAATCGAAGAGTGCAGTTCCTCAAGTACTCCCTCATTCGTCTGGTCCTCTTCTTCGCGGTCTTCGCCGCCCTGTACTGGTTGTTGGGCTTTTCCCCCTGGTTGGCCGCCATCATCGCGGCCGTGATCGCCTTCTGCGTGGCCTATCTGTTCCTGAACCGGATGCGGACTGAAAGCGTCCGGCAGGTCCAGGGACGGGTGGAGGAGCTACGCCGGAACCCGGGGACCCACAAGGGGACGGTCGAACGTGAGGACGAGGACGCCGAGGACGACTTCCAGTAGTCCAGCGCGGATCAGCCCTGCTGACGGAGCACGACCGTCACGACCATGCCGATGGCGAAAAGCACGCTGTAGCCGAGGTTGATGAACCCGGTCTGCCGTAGCACCGGGATCAGGGCCGCGCGCCGACGGGTGCGCAACATGACCCAGGACGGCATCAGACACAGCGGGGCGATCAGGACGACGAGCATCAGCCAGGGGAAGTCGGCCACGACCAGCAGCGGCAGCAGCAGGGCCAGCCCCAGCATCAGCACATAGGAGATGCGGGCCCCGTCATCGCCCAGACGCACCGCCAGGGTCCTTTTGCCGACCTCGCGGTCGGTGGGGATGTCGCGCACGTTGTTGGCCATCAGCAGGGCCGTGGCGATCAATCCGGTGGCACAGGCACCGACCCAGGCGGTCGCAGGCAGTTCGAGGACCTGGGTGAACGTGGTGCCCAGGGTGGCGACGAGGCCGAAGAACAAGAAGACGAACACCTCGCCCAGGCCCTGGTAGCCGTAGGGCCGGTCCCCGCCGGTATAGCCCCAGGCCGCGAAGATCGCGGCGACCCCGACCAGCAGCAGCGGCCAGGCCTCGGACAGGACCACCAGGGCCAGCCCGGCCACCGCGGCGGCAGCGAAACAGCCGAAGGCAGCGGCCTTGACCCGGCCAGGCTTCGCCGCGCCGGAGCCGGTCAGCCGCAACGGGCCGACGCGGACGTCGTCGGTGCCGCGGATCCCGTCGGAGTAGTCGTTGGCGTAGTTCACGCCGATCTGCAGCAGCAAGGACACCAGGGCGGCCAGCCCGGCGCGGATCCAATGGACTTCGCCCGCCACCCCGAATGCCGCCGCCGTGCCGATGATGACCGGGGCGATGGCCATCGGGAGGGTGCGCAGCCGGGCGCCTTCGATCCATTGGGCGGGTGTGGCCACGGCAGGGTCCTCTCGGGTGGGTGCTGGCTGTTGGTCCAGCGTCCTATTCTCTCCCTGCCGCCGCCAACTGGGAAATTGCCGCCCGACGGTCGGGTTTGCCGCCCGGGAGGGCAGGAAGCTCGGGGACCTGCAGCAACCGGCGGGGGACGGCCGCGGGCCCCAGCGAGGACCTGACGGCATCTCGGATGGATTCTCCGGTGGCCTCCCCGGTGACCAGTGAACCGATGGCGGAGCCCCATTCGGGGTCGGGGACCCCCACCACCAGGGCGGAGCGGACCCCGGGGACCGCTTCGATGGCGGCAGCCACCGCGGCGGCGGAGATCTTCACGCCACCGGTGTTGATGACATCGTCGATGCGCCCGAGCACGTTGAGCACCCCGTCCTCGTAGCTGCCCAGGTCATCGGTGGTGAACCAGCGCCGCCCGGCGGCGTCGAGGAGGAAACGCTCGGCCGTGTGGGCGGGGTCGTCCAGGTAGCCCGCGGCCAGGACGTCCCCGCCCAGGCGGATCCTGCCGGCGGCGACGTCGAGGTGCACCCCGGGCAGCGGTTTGCCGTCGTATACGCAGCCACCGCAGGTCTCGGTCATCCCATAGGTCCGCACGATGTTCAGGCCGTGGGAGCGGGCGCTGGAACGCAACGATTCCGAGGCGGCCCCGCCGCCGAGCAGGATCGTGTTGAACCGACGCAGCACCGCGATGGTTTCCGGTGCCGGATCCTCCAGCAGGCGGGCCAGCTGGGTGGGCACCAAGGAGGTCAGGCGCACCTTGTCGGTCAGCTCGCCCGCGGCAGCGGTGAAGGCCTGGGCAGTGAACGAGCCGGCCAGGTCCATGGCCCAGGGACGGGTTCCTGCGTAGAGGCTGCGCGTGAGCACCGCCAAGCCGGCGACGTAGTGCACGGGCAGGGCCAGCAACCACTGTCCTTCGGTGCCCAGATGTTCGGCGGCGGCCATGGACGAGGCCGCCAGGGAATCCGTGGGCAGCACGGTGCGTTTCGGTGTCCCCGTGGAACCAGAGGTCCGGACGACGGCGGCGGTGCCCTCCGGGACGTCCTGCGGGGTGTCGATCCGGTGGCTGCCCGCTGCCTCGCCGGGCAGGATCTCGACCGCCGGCCCCTCGTCGTTCAGGGTCGCGGCGAGGGCCTTCAGGATCTCTGCGATGTCCATCCCGGGCTCCTAGAAGTAGTAGGGGTGCGAGGACCAGTCGGGTTCGCGTTTGGCCAAGAAGGCATCCCGGCCTTCCACGGCCTCATCGGTCATGTAGGCCAGGCGGGTGGCCTCCCCGGCGAAGACCTGTTGGCCGGCCAGCCCGTCGTCGGCCAGGTTGAAGGCGAATTTGAGCATCCGGATCGCCTGCGGTGACTGGCGGGCGATATCGGCCGCATATTCCAGGGCGACCTCCTCGAGGCGCTCATGGTCCACCGCCTCGTTGACGGCTCCCATCGAGACCATGTCCTCGGCGGAATATTCGCGGGCCAGGAAGAAGATGCCGCGGGCATTCTTCTGGCCGACCTGCCGGGCCAACAAGGTCGAACCGTAGCCGGCGTCGAAGGAGCCGACCGTGGCGTCGGTCTGCTTGAACTTGCCGTGCTCACGGGAGGCGATGGTCAGGTCGGAGACCACGTGCAACGAGTGGCCGCCGCCGGCCGCCCACCCGTTGACGACGGCGATGACGACCTTGGGCATGGTGCGCATCAGCCGTTGGACCTCGAGGATGTGCAGGCGCCCGGCCCGGGCCGGGTCGATCGACTCGGCGGTCTCGCCGCCGGCGTAGCGGTAGCCGTCCCGGCCACGGATGCGCTGGTCCCCACCGGAGCAGAAGGAGTGGCCCCCGTCCTTGGCGGAGGGGCCGTTGCCGGTCAGCAGCACGGTGGCCACATCGGAGGTCATGCGGGCATGATCGAGGGCCCTGAAGAGTTCATCGACGGTTCCGGGGCGGAAGGCGTTGCGCACCTCGGGCCGGTCGAAGGCGATGCGTACGGCGGGCAGATCACGGAGGATCCTGCCCTGGGCATCGCGTTCCACCTGCCGATGGTAGGTGATGTCCTCGAAATCGAAACCCTCCACGACCCGCCAGCGGGTGGGGTCGAAGAGATCGGATACCTGGGGTGGAAGCACGTTTTCAATCACGCCCACGAGTCTAGCGCCAGCAGGGTCGTGGACCTCGTCCGGGCGGGTTTTTCGACACCCTGTAGAATGAAGTGTCCACTGGAATCAGGAGGACACGTTGGAAATGATCACCCGTGCCGATCTACCGTTCTTGGCTGAAGCCGATACGGCGGCACTGCATATCTCGATGTTCATGCCCACCCACCGCTTCGGCGACCAGTCCCGGGCGGACCAGCTGCGTTGGAAGAACCTGCTCAGCGCGCTCGAGGAATCCCTGGAAGGGCGTCTACGCCCGGCCGAAATCGACGACCTGCTCGCCCCTGCCAGGCAGCTGCGTGACGATGCCTGGGCTTGGCAGCACATGAGCGACGGGGTCGCATTATTCATGCGGCCGGGGTGGCACGCCAGCTACCGGGTGCCGTATTCCGTCCCCGAATTCTCCACGGTCGGTGACCGGCTGGTGCTGGGGCCGCTGTTCCGGCTGCTCTCGGGCGATGAACAATTCCTGCTGTTGGCCGTCAGCCAACGCAACCTGCGCCTGCTGGAGGGCGACCGCCAGCAGGTGGCCGAACTCGAGCTGAACGGGGTGCCCACTGCCCTGCGCGACGTCGTCGAGGCCCAGGAACCCCGGTCGGACACGATGGCCCGGCCGGCTGCCGACGCCGGAACCAAGGGCGGTTCGGCCGTGTTCTACGGCCACGGTGCCGCCGATGAACACTTCAAGAAGAACGAAGTGACACGGTTCGTGCGTGAAGCCGCCAGCGGGTTGCGTCCGCTGCTGTTCGAACGCGGACTGCCCCTGGTGCTTGTGGGCCCCGATCTGCTCGTGAGAGAATATCGGGGCGCCGGGGACTATCCCCACATCCTGGACGACGCCGTGATCCGCAACCCGGACCCTCTGTCCTCCGGTGAATTGCATCGGCTGGCCTGGCCCGTCATCGAAGACCGGTTGCGTGCCGAGAGGTCGAAGCTGATCGAGCAGTTCCGTTCCCTCCATGGGACCGGAAGGGTCTCCAGCGATCGTGCCGAGATCCATGAAGCCGCCCTGCACGGGCGGATCGAGACCCTGTTCATCCAGGCCGATCCGTGGTGCTGGGAGCAGGCTGCTTCCGGACCCCACACCATCGTGGCGCTGGGACGGGACGACCGGTATGCCGGCTGCGAGCAGATCGAGGCGGCAGCGGTCGCCACGATGGGCAGCGGGGGACTGGTCCATGCCAGTTCGGAACCGGCCGACCCGGACAGCCCGATCTCCGCGATCTTCAGGTACTGAACACCGCGGGGGTAGGGCGGTAGGCTCCGAGGATGGAATCGTTGCGAACCCAACAGGATGTCAACGCCACCGCGGATGTGGTGTGGAGTGTGCTGCAGGACGGTGCCCAGTACTGCCGCTGGGTCCCCGGGGTCGAGCACGTCGATGGAGGCATCCAGGACGGCCAGTCCATCACGCTGCTCGGCCCGGAGGGCCAGGACAGCACCCGGATGCAGGTCACCACGGCCACGAACCGCCGGAGCATGACCTGGCGGACGGGCCCCGGGTGGGGATTGGACGCTTCGGAGATCACCTTCGAACTGGCCGAGACCGAATTCGGGTGCACGGTGGTGCTCGACCGCCGGGACTCGGGGCTCCTGCACGGCCTGCTGGGGGACGACGAGGAGGACCCCAAGGCCCGGCTCGACGAACTGGCCAGGAACCTGGCCCAGGCCGCCGAGGCCCGGGGAGCCCATGAGGAGGTCCGGCAAAGCCCCGACGGGGATCCCGGGGAGGGCACCGGCATGGGTATCTCGGGGGCGGACGTCGAGCCGGATCCCGGCCCCGGGGTGCCGGGGCCGGACCGGGGGACTGCCTGACGACGGCGGGCCCGGAACCATCAGGATGGTTCCGGGCCCGCCGTAGTTGCCTCCAGGGCCTAGCGGGGATCCTCGGCGAGGATCCCGGTGTCGTTGGCATTCGGGGTCTCCGTGCCGCGCAGCGATGCGCCGGCGGTTTCGACCATGTAACGCACGGCGATCAGACCCACGACCGCCGCAATCATCATGTAGACGGCCGGGAAGAGCACGAATCCGGTGCTGTCGATGACCGCCTCGTTGACAATGGCCGCGGTGCCACCGAGCAACGCAGTGGCCACGTTGTAGGTGATGGCGAAGCCGGCAAAGCGGACCTGGGAGGGGAACATCGCCGGGAAGGTGGCCGTGATCGTGGCCAGCTGCGGGAGGTACAACAGACCCAGTACCGCGAAGCCGATGATGGCCAGCCCGAAGTTCTGGCCGATGAGCCAGAACATCGGTACCGGGAAGATGATCAGACCGAGGGTGGAGGCATACCACATGGGCTTGCGACCCACCTTGTCGGAGAGGCCGCCAACGAACGGGATGACGCACATCATGGCCACCTCACCGAGGATGATGACGATCAGCGCCTGATTCGAATCCATTCCCAGCTGGCTTTCCAGATAGGTGGGCATGTAGGTGATCAAGGTGTAGTTCACCATGTTCAGGCAGGAGACCATGCCGAACATGACCAACATCGGGCGCCAGTATTGGGTGATCACGGCCTTGAGGCTGCCGCCCTCCTCCACCCCGCCGGTCTCCTCGAGCTCTTGGAACACCGGGGTGTCTTCGAGCTTATTACGCAGGTACAAACCGACCAGGCCCATCGGGAGGGCCAGCATGAACGGGATCCGCCAGCCCCAGGAATCCATGGCCGCCTCGGGAAGCACCAGTTGGAAAAGCAACATGACGGCAGCACCGAGGGCGAAGCCGCCCAGTGTGCCGAACTCCAGGAAGGAGCCGAAGAAACCGCGCTTCTTGTCCGGGGCGTATTCGGCCATGAAGGTCGCCGCGCCGCCGTACTCGCCGCCGGTGGAGAAACCCTGCACCAGGCGCAGCAGGATCAGCAGGATCGGAGCCAGGATCCCGACCATGTCGAACGTCGGGAGCACGCCGATGAGGAACGTGGCCCCGGACATCATGAGGATGGTCAGGGTCAGGACGGTTTTGCGTCCGAGCTTGTCGCCCAGCGGGCCCCAGATGATTCCACCCAGGGGGCGCACTACGAACGAGACGGCGAAGGTGGCCAACGCCAGGATCGTTCCGTACTCCCCGGGAAAGAAATGAGCGGTGATGTAGGTCACCGCCACCGCATATACGCCGTAGTCGAACCATTCGGTCAGGTTGCCCATGGCTGAAGCCGCGGTGGCCTTGTGGATCATCGAGCGGCCCTCGGCGGTGTCAAGATCCGGGCCGATGTCCTCGGAGTAGTCGATGGGGGCCTGCGCGGTGGCGTCGGGGGTGCCCTCCGTCGAGGGGGAGTCTGTGCTGTCGTTCGGTGGCATGGGTGCCTCCCAAAATTCTTCAGCTTTCGTCGACAGGGGCCGGTTCTGAGCGCCCAGGGCGGAGGGCCGGCGACGGTCCACGATCCGGTGTCGAGCATCGGAGTCTGTCAAAGGCATCCATATTACCGGCAGGTATAAAAGCGGTCAATTTCGTCATCAGGCCGTGGTGAGTTGACCGGTGGGATGCGGGGTGGGAATCTCTTAGTGAACGATTGGTCGGTAATTGTGTCCCGAGACGCATTCCACGGCCGGCAAAGATGCCTGAACAGAGGCCAACCGAAGAGGGGTTTTCATGTCCGAAGCATTCCTGGTGGGCGGAGCCCGCACTCCGGTCGGTCGTTATGGCGGGGCCCTGGCCTCCGTGCGTCCCGATGACCTGGCGGCGTTGACCGTCCGGGCCGCCGTCGAACGGGCCGGAGTCGATCCGGAGCTGGTGGACGAGGTCATCTTCGGCAACGCCAACGGGGCCGGGGAGGAGAACCGGAACATCGCCCGCATGGCCTGGCTGCTGGCCGGGTACCCCGATTCGGTTCCGGGGATCACCGTGAACCGGCTGTGCGCCTCGGGGATGTCCGCCATCACGATGGCCAGCCACATGATCAAGGCGGGGGCCGCCGACATCGTCGTCGCCGGTGGGGTCGAATCGATGTCCCGCGCCCCGTGGGTGATGGAGAAGCCCTCCAAGGCCTTCGCGAAGCCCGGCGCCACCTACGACACCTCGATCGGCTGGCGGTTCCCCAACCCGGCTTTCCTCTCCGGGGAGCTCTCCCGCGACGGGAAGACCACCTTCTCCATGCCCGAGACCGCCGAAGAGGTCGCCCGCGTCTTCGGCACCTCACGGGAGGATTGCGACGCCTTCGCCGTACGCTCCCACGAACGCGCCCTGGCAGCCATCGCCGCCGGCCGCTTCGCCGAGGAGATCGTTCCGGTCACCGTGACCGGGCGTAAGGGCGCCCGGACCATCGTCGATACCGATGAGGGGCCGCGCGCCGGGACCACCATGGAGGTCCTGTCCGGACTGCGCCCGGTGGTCAAGGGCGGTTCGGTCGTCACCGCAGGCAACGCCTCGACGCTCAACGACGGCGCCTCGGCGATCATCGTCGCCTCCGAGGCGGCCATCGAGAAATACGGGTTGACCCCGCGCGCCCGCATCCTCGACGGGGCCTCGGCCGGGGTGGCCCCGGAAATCATGGGGATGGGCCCGGTCCCCTCCTCCAGGAAGGTCCTCGAACGCACCGGGCATACCGTGGACGAGCTCGCCGCCGTGGAACTCAACGAGGCCTTCTCCTCCCAGTCCCTGGCCTCCATGCGCGAACTCGGCCTGGACCCCGACATCGTCAATAACGACGGCGGCGCCATCTCGCTGGGCCACCCCTTGGGCTCCTCCGGCTCCCGCATCGCCCTGACCTTGCTGGGCCGGCTGGACCGTGAAGCCTCCGCAGGGAACAAATTGGGACTGGCGACCATGTGCGTGGGCGTCGGCCAGGGAGCCGCCCTGCTCGTCGAGGGGGTCTAGTGGTGAGTGCACAAGACCTGGGTCCCCAGGAGCAGCACGACGGCGCAGCCGGGCTCGACGCCGCGGGCTTCGCCACGCTGATCGTCACCGAGGCAGCCGACCGGATCACCGTCCGGCTGCACCGCCCGGAGGTCCGCAACGCCATCGACCAGACGATGGTCGATGAACTCCATGCGGTCTGCAGCCATCTGGAGGCCTCCCCGAAGATCCTCATCCTTTCGGGGACCCCCTCGGATCCGGAGACCGGGGCCAAGGGCATCTTCGCCTCCGGCGCCGATATCGCCCAATTGCGCCAACGCCGCCGCGAAGACGCCCTGGCCGGGATCAACTCCTCGCTCTTCGAGCGGATCGCCCGGTTGCCGATGCCCGTCATTGCCGCCCTGGACGGTTACGCGCTCGGTGGGGGTGCCGAGCTGGCCTACGCCGCCGACTTCAGGATCGGCACCGAGGCCCTGCGGATGGGCAACCCCGAAACGAATCTGGGCATCATGGCAGCCGCCGGGGCCACCTGGCGGTTGAAGGAGCTCGTCGGGGAGCCGATGGCCAAACAGATCCTGCTCGCCGGGAAGGTGCTCACCGGAGAGGACTGCCTGAAGGTGGGTTTGATCGGCGAACTGGTCGGCTCGGCCGAACTGGGCGGTGCCGCCGAGGGGCTGGCGGACCGGATCGGCGCCCAGGACCCATTGGCGGTCAGGGTCACCAAGGCCGTGTTCCACACCCCGCGGGAAGCCCACCCGGTGATCGACACCCTGGCCCAGTCGATGCTCTTTGAGTCAGAAGCCAAATTCGACCGCATGCAGGCATTCCTCGACAGGAAGAAGAAGTAACGATGACCCCCAGCACCCCGGAAAAGAACACCGCCGTCCCGAGCGAGGCCGACGCCTCGACGTCCCTGCCCACCCGGGTCGGGGTCCTGGGCGGGGGCCGCATGGGCGCCGGCATCGCCCATGGCTTCCTCATCAAGGGAGCCGACGTGCTCATCGTCGAACGCGACGCACCCAGTGCCGAAGCCGCCCGGGAACGGGTCGCCACGGCCGTGGGCAAATCCATCGACCGCGGCCTGGCAGGAGCCGTCGAGGACCATCTGGCCCACCTGACGGTGAGCACCGACTACGCCGACTTCGGGGACCGCGAACTGGTCGTCGAAGCCGTCCCGGAGATCTGGGACCTGAAGGTCTCCTCGCTGCAGGCGGTAGAAGCCGAGCTGGGCTCCGAGGCCGTCTTGGCCTCGAACACCTCCTCGCTGTCCATGAGCGGCCTGGCCGGTCATCTGGCCCGTCCCGGGAGCTTCCTGGGGCTGCACTTCTTCAACCCGGTCCCGGCCTCGACCCTGATCGAAGTCGTCATCGCCGAGCAGACCGCGCCGGCCCTGGTGGAGAAGGCCCGCGGCTGGGTGGCCGGTCTGGGCAAGACCGCCGTCGTCGTCAACGACGCCCCCGGCTTCGCCTCCTCCCGGCTGGGGGTCATGCTCGCCGTGGAGGCGATGCGCATGCTCGAGGAGGGCGTTGCCTCCGCCGAGGACATCGACAACGCCATGGTGCTCGGCTATAAACACCCCACCGGCCCGTTGAAGACCACGGACCTCGTGGGGCTGGACGTGCGGCTGGGGATCGCCGAATACCTGGCCGAGCAGCTCGGTGAACGCTTCGCCCCGCCGGCGATCCTGCGCCGGAAGGTCGAACGCGGGGACCTGGGCCGCAAAACCGGGCAGGGCTTCTACGACTGGAGCTGATCCGTGGGGCCCCTCCTGCCGGCGATGGGGGCGCATGGCAGGATGGGCCCATGAACGAGGTGAACTGGGAAGGCGCCGTCAACGCGCGGCGCGTGGCAGGACGGCTCTACCGGATGGGCCGCAGCGAATGGCTCACCGAACGCGGGTGGGCCCAGGCCCATGACGCAGGCATCCGCACGGTCATCGACCTGCGCAATGCCGACGAGCGTCGACGTCGGCCCACCGACCCCGCGGTCGACCCCGGGGCGCTGGCGGGGATCACCGTGCTGCATTGCCCCACCGAGGACCAGGCCCATGAGGAATTCATGGCCGCGGCCGCCTCGGCAGACACCCCGTACCTCAGCGATCCGCGCTACTACCCGGCGAACTTGGAGCACTTCCCCCGGCTGGTGGCCGGCGTCTTCCGTGCCCTGGCGGCGGCCCGGGGCTCCGTCGTCGTGCATTGTTCCGCCGGCCGGGACCGGACGGGAATGATCATCTCCATGGCGCTGGCCCTGGTCGGCAGGCAGGATCTGATTCCCGGCCAATACGATGCCGGAGCGCGCGGAATCAACGAATGGCACCGGATCAGCCCGGTCAAACACCCCTATGAACGGCATTTGAGCGAGGAAGAGCTGGCCCCGGTCATTGCCGGACGCCAGCAGTCACTGGCCGAATTCGTCGACGGGATCGACGTCGAGGCCTTTCTGCTCGGGCAGGGGCTGACGGTCGCCGAGATCGATGCGGTGCGGGAACTGCTCGCGGGCTCCCGGGCCTGACCGCTGCCGGTCGGGGATCGGCGGGAGGACACATATCGTCCGATCCAACGATTTTTCGAATTCGACTTGCCAGAACCCGGGCCGGGGGAGTTGGCTGGTTGGCATGGCAAAAATCCTCGTCCTCGGTGGTACCCAGTGGCTGGGCCGAACCCTTGCGCTGCAGGCCGTCGAGGACGGGCACGATGTCGGGTGCTTGGCCCGTGGCAGTTCGGACGGCTTCCCCGAGGGGGTCCGCGAATTCCGGGTCGATCGTGAGGTCGAGGACGCCTACGCGGGGGCCGCGGCCGAACCCTGGGACCTCGTGGTGGAACTGACCTGCCGGCCCGCCCACGCCAAGGCGGCGGTGGAAGCCTTGTCCCCGCAAGCCGGACACTGGGTCTTCGTCTCCTCTTGCTCCGCCTACGCCGTCCACTCCCGGGCGGGGGCCGCCGAGGCCTCGAAGCTCCTGGTGGCCCAGGACTCCAGCCTGGGTTACAGCGACGAGAAGTTCGGCGAAGCCAAGGCCGGTTGCGAATGGCTCACCGTTGCCTCCCGTGGCAATGCGGCACTGCTGGTCCGTCCGGGACTGATCGGTGGCCCCGGGGACCCCACCGGCCGGTCCACCTACTGGCCCCTGCGGTTCGCCCGCGGGCAGGAGCCGGTCCTCGTCCCCGACGACGACGGCGAGGCCCGCTATGTCCAGATCGTCGACGTCCGCGATCTGGCGGCCTTCATCCTGCGCGCCGGGCTCGAGGCCCGCAACGGACCGGTCAACGTCGTCGGTGCCGAGATGCCGCTGGGTGACGTGATCGCCAGCGCCCAGAGTGCCGCGGGATACAGTGCCGCCGTCGTGCCCTACCCGTTGCACCGGATGCCGGACGACGCCGTCGCCCCCTGGTCGGGCCCCCGCTCGCTCCCGCTGATCCTGCCCGCCGGGACCGAATTCGCCGGCTTCGCCCGCCGGTCGGATCGCAGGGCCCTGAAGTGGGGGCTGGTGCGCCGTCCGTTGGCCGAGACGTTCTCCGATATCATCGCCGCGCACGACCCCACCGAGGAGCTGCGCTCGGGACTGAGCGCGGATCACGAGGCGGAGCTGATCAACCGACTGGGCTGAGTGGAATCATCGTCAGGTCCAGGCGGCGGCCAAAAGGTCGGCGAGCAACTCCTCGGGATCCTGGTCGAGTCCCCGGCTGGTGAACCAGGAGCAGACGTTCCGGCAATCCCTGGCCAGCAGATCGGCGCCCAGCGGGTTCGCGGCCAGATCGACCAGTTGTGGCAGGTCGATGATCACCAACCGGTTTCCGGAGACCAGGATGTTGTACGGGGAGAGGTCTCCATGGGCGTATCCCAGCGAGGCGAACCCGCCCATGGCCTCGACGAGCTGGTCGAAAAAGGACTGGAGCACAGGCCGCGTCGGCCGCAATTGCTGCAGTCTGGGGGCTGCGGCGTCGGGATGGTCGGGGTCGGTGATGAATTCCATGAGGATCTCGGTGCCATCCACCTGCACGGGGTAGGGGACCGGGATCCCGGCTTCGTGGGCCCGGACCAGGAAGTTCCATTCGGCGGCGGCCCACTGGGCCGCCTCGACCTGGCGGCCATAGGAGGAACCGTTCTTCAGTGCCCGCGCATCCCGGCTGCGCCGTACCGTGCGCCCCTCGGTATAGATGGTGGAGCGGCGGAAGGCGCGCTGTTCGGGGGGCCGGTACCTCTTGGCGGCCAGTAGGGACCGGCGGGTGTCGGTGGCGCGTTCGAGCAGGAAGACGTCTGCTTCCTTGCCGGTTTTCAGGATCCCGAGTTCGGTGTCGATGGCCCCGGCGTCCTCGATGATGAACCCCGGGCGGGGCGTGGGGCCGCGCATCAGTCGTTCCACGTTGTTCCAGGTGGACCAGCGTTGATTGGCGGCCAGGGAATCGTCGAGCATGTTCCATCCCGCGGGGCGTTCCTCGCCGGTGCCGTGTCCGGACGTCGCGGGCGTCAGTTTTTGGAAGGTGGTTTCCGGATCAGTAGCGGAATTCGAAGTCATGTAGGTGGTGGCTCCCGGGGAGGTGGTCGATGGAGGTCGGGGCGTGTGGGGCAACAAGGGTCGTCATGGCGGCCTCCCGGGAGTCGGTGATGGGCGGGACCCTGAGTCAACAACAGTGATCGAGGAAAGTCAATCACTTTCGGATCGACCGCGCCCCACTGGCCGTCATGTAGGCTGGGCCTCAAATACCGACCGATCGTTCAGGAAGGACTAGTCGACGATGACAACGCAGACCCCCGAGCTGGTACCCAGCTATATCCAGGACTCCTGGTGGACTCCCGAGGGCACTGACGGGGCCACGACGGTCCTGGACGCGAACACCGGCCAACAGCTGGCCCTGGTGAGCGCTGCTGGTCTCGATCTGGCCGAGGCCGTGGACCACGGCCGCTCCGTGGGGCACCGTGAGCTCGGGAAGCTGACGTTGCACGAGCGGGCCCTGCGGGTCAAGGAGATGGCCCAGTACCTCAACGAACGCCGCGAGGAACTCTACGACGTCTCCTACCGGACCGGCGCCACCAAGGTCGACAACATGGTCGATATCGACGGCGGCATCGGGGCCCTGTTCATCCTGTCCTCCAAGGGCCGTCGTGAGATGCCCAACTCCAACGTCGTCCAGGACGGCCCCGCCGAGCCGCTATCCCGTGACGGTTCGTTCCTCGGGGGCCATATCTTCACCCGCATCCCCGGGGTCGCCGCACAGATCAATGCCTTCAACTTCCCGGTCTGGGGCATGTTGGAGAAGTTTGCCCCCGCCTTCATCGCCGGTGTCCCCACCCTCGTCAAGCCCGCCACCCCGACCGGATACCTCTCCGAGGCCGTCGTGCGGATGCTGGTCGAATCCGGACTCCTGCCCGCCGGCTCCCTGCAACTGGTCTCCGGCTCCGCCCGCACCCTGCTGGACGTGCTCGACTACCGGGACATGGTCTCCTTCACCGGTTCGGCCTCGACCGCGGACGCCCTGAAATCCCATCCGAACGTCGTCTCCGGCGGCATCCGCTTCACCGCCGAAACGGACTCCCTCAACGCCGCGATCCTCGGCCCCGACGCAGTGGCCGGCACCCCCGAGTTCGAGGCCTTCATCAAATCCGTCACCACCGAGATGACTGTCAAGGCCGGCCAGAAGTGCACCGCCATCCGCCGCGCCATCGTCCCGGCGGGACTCGAAGACGACGTCGTGGCCGCCATCGGCGCCCGACTGACCCAGCGGGTGGTCGTGGGGGATCCGCGGGCCGAGGGGGTCACCATGGGGGCCCTGGCGTCGCTGGACCAACTGCGCGATGTCCGCGGCGCGGTCCAGGACATGCTGGCTGCCGGCGGCGAGATCGCCTACGGCACGTTGGATGCCCCCGTGGTCAGAACCGCTTCGGGGGAGGAACACGAGGTCGCCGAGGGCGCGTTCATGTCCCCTCTGCTGTTGACCTGGGCCGATGCGAAGGCGGAAGCAGTCCACTCGCTGGAGGCCTTCGGCCCGGTGGCCAGCGTGCTGGGCTACACGGACCTGGACGAGGCAGTGGAGCTCGCCGCCCGCGGCAGCGGCTCGCTGGTGGCCACGGTGTGCACCAACGACGGGGACGTTGCCCGTGACCTGACCATCGGGATCGCCGGCCACCATGGCCGGATCCACATCCTCAACCGCGAGACCGCCCGCACCTCCACCGGTCACGGGTCCCCGGTCCCGCATCTGGTCCATGGCGGGCCGGGCCGCGCCGGCGGCGGCGAGGAACTCGGCGGCGTCCGGTCCATCAAGCACCACATGCAGCGCTCCGCCATCCAGGGCTCCCCGAACCTGCTGACCGCCGTCACCGGCGTCTGGCATGCCGGAGCAGACCGGGTCATCGCCGGGGCCCCCGAATTCGGGGCCGTGGAAGGAGCCATCCACCCGTTCCGCAAATCATTGGCCGAGTTGCGGATCGGCGACGCCTTCGCCTCCCCGTTGCGTGAAGTCACCCTGGACGAGATCACCGCCTTCGCGAACACGACCGGCGATACCTTCTACGCCCATACCGATCAGGAGGCGGCGGCGGCCAACCCGTTCTTCCCCGGGGTCGTCGCCCACGGGTATCTGCTGGTGTCCTGGGCGGCGGGGCTCTTCGTCCAGCCGGCCCCGGGGCCGGTGCTGGCCAACTACGGGTTGGAGAACCTGCGGTTCATCACCCCCGTTCCGGCCGGGGACCGGGTCCGGGTCACGCTCACCGCCAAGCGGATCACCCCTCGGGTCACCGACGAGTATGGAGAGGTCGCCTGGGACGCCATCATCCACAACCAGGACGATGAGATCGTGGCGACCTATGACGTGCTGACCCTGGTGGAGAAGGAAGACACCATCTACCGGGACTGGTCGACGCGCGACTGAGGCCTCCGGGAACCTGCCGGCGGCGAGTGCCGCTGGCAGCTCATCCCAGATCCACCATCCGGTATCCCATCCCCCTGACGGTCTCGAAGCGTTCGGCGCCGAGCTTATTGCGCAGATACCTCACGTAGACGTCCACGATGTTCGATCCCGGATCGAAGTCGTAGCCCCAGACCCGGGAGAGCAGCTGTTCCCGGCTGAGGACCTGGCCCGGGTTGCGCAGGAACGTCTCGGCCAAGGCGAACTCGCGGGCCGACAGGTCGACTTCCCGGCCCTGGAGCAGGGCCCGGCGGCCCCGGCAATCCATCTCCAGGTCGCCATTGCTCAGCAGGGCGGGATCCGAGGTGCTGTTTTCGGGTTTCAAACGCAACCGCAGCCGGGCCAGCAATTCCTCGAAATGGAAGGGCTTGGCCATGTAGTCGTCCGCTCCGCTTTGCAGGCCGGTCACCGTGTCGTCGATGCTGCTGCGGGCGGTGAGGATGATCACCGGGGTCTGCAACCCGAAGGCCCGCAGGCGTTTGAGGACCTCGTATCCGTCGAGATCGGGCAGACCAAGATCCAGGATGATGGCCTCGAATTCCCCGTCGGTGGCCAACCGCAGACCTGCTTCGCCGGTATCGGCGACGCTGGGTTGCAAGCCCGCCGCCTTCAGGCCCTTGGCGACGAAGGATGAAATGCGCTGCTCATCTTCGATGATCAGGATCCGGCTCATGTCCGGTGTTCTCCTCTTGGACGGGAAGTGTGAGGGTGAAGATCGAACCGCGCCCCGGGGCGGAGTCCACTTCGACAATACCCCCGTGGGCGGCGGCAATGGCCGAAACGATGTTCAGGCCGAGCCCCGAGCCGAAGCTCCGGGTGCTGTTGCGGCCCCGGCCGAACCTCTCGAAGATCCGCTGCTGGTCGGTGGGCTCGATCCCCGTTCCCTGGTCGCGAACCCACAGCCGCAGCCGGTCGGTCCCGGGTCCGCCGACGGGACCGCCGTCGCGGATGATGGCCGAGCCGAGGCCGATCGCCGTCCCGGTGCCACTGAACTTCACGGCGTTGGCTGCCAGCTGCAGCACGGCCTGGGTCAAGCGCCGGGGGTCCACGGCGACGGACACGTCGGCGCGCTGGTCCACCTGCCAGTTCCGGTCACCGAGGCCGCGGGCCTTGTCCAGGAGCTCATCGAGCCAGGGACCCAGTTCCACGGGCCGGGGAACCACGAAATCGGGGCCATCCGATTTCGCCAGCGTGACCAGGTCGTCGATGAGCAGTGACATGCGGTCGAGTTCATCCACCGCGATGTCCCGGGACTGCATGACGTCCTGGGGGTCGTGGTCGTCCATCAGTTCCAGATGGCCCCGGATGATCGTCACCGGGGTGCGCAACTCGTGCCCGACGTCGTTGAGTAGTTGCCGTTGGGAGGTCAGTGCGGTTTCGAGCCGATCGAGCATGGCGTTGATGGTGAGGGTCAGATCGGCGAACTCGTCGTTCCCCACGGTATCGATGCGTTGGGAGAGATCGTTTTCCGAGATCTGCACGGCGGTCTCACGCAGGAGCCTGACCGGTAGGAGCATCCGTCCGACCATCAGCCAGCTGGCGATGCCCGCCAGGACCGTGACGCCGGCACCGACGGCGATGAAGAATTCGAAGCCGCGATCCAGGGCCCTGACCTCGGCGCCGTAGTCGTAGGCCAGCACGAGTCGGGCCGGTTCCTGGTCGGCGGCCAGCTGGACCGGGACGATCACGGCCCGGTAGGTGGTGGTGGAGGTCGTGACTGAGCTGAGGGCGATCCGGTGCGGTGGGCCGGTGGTCGCCGCCCAGTCCACGAATTCCTCGTCGTTCTCCAACCGGAGGTCGACCGTTTCGGGGGCCGTCCATTGCAGGTTCCCCTGGCTGAAGCTGACCATGCCCTCGGTGCGGGCCGGCAACGTCCGTTGCATGGCGATGTAGAGCAGGTCGTTCGCCTCGGTGAAGGCCTTGCCGGTTTCGGTATCCAGGCCCTGGGCCGCGAGGACCTGGAACTCACCGACGGTCCGGCGCAGGGAATCATCGATCCGGTCGTTCAGGGCCGACCGTTGCAGCAGATAGATCGTTGCCCCGGCGACCACCAGGGTGATGGTCACGATGGCGATCATCCCGATGAGGACGCGGGATCTGACCGACCAGCCCCCACGGGCCGGGCTAATCCTCCTCATCGTCATCATCCTCGTCGTCATCGTCATCATCGTCATCATCGTCATCATCGTCGTCATCGTCGTCCGCGGGGGACGGGGGAAGCGGCGCGACGGGGGCCTTGGTCTGGGGCGGGACGCGCGTCTTCGCCGGGGCTGCCGGTGCGCTGGAGGGACTCGCCTCCGCGGAGGAGGAGTCGGCGGGCGGGGAGGAAGCCGGCGACGATACGGGCCATTCGGTCGCGTTGATCGGCGGACTATAGGAGGCCTTGTCGCCGGAGCCGGGGGCGTTCAGGTTCCCCGGCAGTGCCGGCAGCGTTCCGTTGTCGACGACGAGGCCGGGGCCCACATCCTGATCGTGCGGGGTGGTCAGCGCCCGGGCAGCAGCAAAGGCGCCGACCACCATCGCCAGCAGAATCACGATGGCGGCGGTCAGATTCACGAACCGTCTCATGCCCCTAGTGTTCCTCCTTCGGATGAGCCGCAGATGAGAGGCTTCCTAGTATGCCTTGACGCGTTGCTCGACGATGAGATGGATCAGGGCGAAGCGTCCCTCGTCGTCGATCGCGGCCAGTGCCGCCTGAAGCGCCGCGGGGATCTCGTCGTCGTCCTGGACGCGGATGCCGAATCCGCCGAAGGCGGTGGCCAGTTCCTGGCCGTTCATGAGGAACTCCCCGTCCCCGGCGATGCTCACCACGCGACGGCCGGGGTGGGCGAGGGAGGCGGCGACGGCCGAAGGGATGGAATAGCCCATCGACCCGTTGCGGGCGCTGATCATGGAGGCATAGCCGTTGGTGGGGAAGTAGCGGTGTGCCCAGTTGGTGTGTTCCCCGGCGCCGAAGGTGACCATGGCGTCACGGGGCAGCGTGGGAACCAGTTGGGCCATCAGGGTGGACATCCGGGCCGGTCCGTCCCCGGGGCCGTTCTCGGGTAAGGCGGCGAACTTCTCTTGTTCGGCGCGCATCCGGGTGGTCCATTCACGCCAGGAATCCTTCACGGGCAGTTCCATGCGGACCAGGTCACGAATGAAGACATCGGGTTTGGCCACGATCTGATGCGATACCGGGCCCGAACGCCCGCGCAGGGACGGATCGATGGTCACCAGGAAGTTCTTCTTCTCCCAGTTCTGCCGGACCGCGAAGCCATCGGTGATGACGTCGCCGGGGACGGTGCCCACGAAGATGAGCAGGTCGGTCTCCTCGAGCAGGTCGTAGGTGGGTTTGGGGCGTCCGTAACCGATGGGCCCCACATACGAGGGCGACGTGAAGGGGACGGTACCTTCGCAGCGCCATTCCGCGGCAGCCGGAAGGTCGTGCTCTTCGAGCCAGGTGGTGAATTCCCGGGCGCCCTCGGCCGTCCAGTCGTTGCCTCCGAAAACGAATAATGGTTTCTCGGACTCGTTCAGGGCCCCGTTCAGTGCCTTCCAATCGGTGACGGTCATGCCTCCGGAGGCGACCGGGATCCGCGGGTGCAGTTCCGCGGGGACGGGACGGGTGATGATGTCCTCGGGCAGGCCGACGACCACCGGCCCCGGGCGCCCGGACATGGCGGCGAACATCGCCTCGGCGACGACCTCCGAGGCGCGTTCCGCGTGGTCGAGGATCATAACGCGTTTGGCGCCGGTACCGAACCAGGCCTTGGGATCGAATTCCTGGAAGGCCTCCTTTTCCCGGTGCTCGAAGGGGATGAGCCCGACGAAGAGGACCATCGGGGTGGAATCCTGCCAGGCGGTATGCAGGCCCACGTGGGCATTGGCCGCCCCGGGGCCACGGGTGACCATCGCGATGCCCGGCCGCGGGTTCATCTTGCCGTCGGCCTCGGCCATGTAGGCGGCCCCGCCTTCGTGGCGGCAGACCACCGTGTCGATGGGGGAGTCGTGCAACCCGTCCAGGACATCGAGGTAGCTTTCGCCGGGGACGAGGTAGGCCCGCTCCACTCCGTGGGCGACCAGGGTCTCAACGATCAGATGGCCGGCGGTCGTGGTGCCGGTTGCAGCCGACCCCCGGGCCGGGGTGGGATCGGCTGCGGTGGATGCGTGCGGGGTGGTTGTCATGGGTGACCTTTTTCGCCGTTGAATGAACCGTCACTGGGGACACGGGCTCCGGGAAGGAGCCGAAGCGTCCGTGCGTGCCGACAGCTAAGTTACCGGACAGTAGCTTCTGGTCCCAGAAACACCGACATGGCATCGTCATGAAACAGGGGTCCCGGCGGCGGCTGTCCGTCCGTAGGATGGGGAGCATGACCCAG
This sequence comes from Arthrobacter sp. AOP36-A1-22, assembly GCF_052377615.1. Classification (NCBI taxonomy): domain Bacteria; kingdom Bacillati; phylum Actinomycetota; class Actinomycetes; order Micrococcales; family Micrococcaceae; genus Arthrobacter; species Arthrobacter sp. AOP36-A1-22. The sequence goes on along the minus strand of NZ_JBQSWX010000001.1, from coordinate 161,882 downwards.
AGTTCCCACACCGTCACGGGCCGGGTGGCCGTCCTGCGCCCCTGGACTTTCAGCGACCGTGACATCGCCTCGGTGATCCGGGCCCACGCCGCACCCGACATGGCCGGACAGTCGGCGCGGCCCATCACCGATGCCGCTGGGGCCCGGACCTGGCTGGACGTCATGGTCCCGCGCGCCGAGGTCCGGGAACCGACCGCCGAGGAGGCCCAGGACCAGGGGCCGGATCCGGTCACGTTGCAGGCACTGGCCATCGACGTGGACGGCGTGGCCGTCGGACACGTCATGGTGTCCGGGATGGAATGGCGGCACCAGACCGGTTGGGTGTCCTATTGGGTCGAGCCCTCGGCCCGTGGCCAGAGGCTGGCCTCCGCCGCGGTGGCGGCACTCGCCGGCACGTGTTTCAGGACGTGGGGCCTGTATCGGCTGGAGTTGGGGCACCGGCTGAACAACCCGGCCTCCGGCGCCGTCGCCGCGGCTGCGGGATTCATCCGGGAGGGCGTCGAACGCCAGAAGCTGCGCTACCAGGACGACGGCGGGGCCTGGGAGCGTTTTGATACCGCGCTCTGGGCCCGGCTGGCCACGGACCCGTCCCCTGAGACCGTCCCCCTGGACATCCTGCCGGGGTGAGGCCCGCCGGCCAGGGGAAAGGGGTTCAACCGTCCGTGGCCTGCAGTCCCGAGGTGGCGAAGATCCGGTCGTAGATGGCCCGGATGGTGTCTTCCTTGCGGCGGTTGTAGTCCATGACGACGCCGCCCGCGGCCATGGTTGCCGCCGCCGCGGAGCGTTTGGCCTCGACATACAGATCCCGGTCCCCGGGGTGGACGCGCAACCAGTCGCGAAAGAGCCTGTGGCGGATCGTTTCGGGGCAGTCGGGGCCGAAGACGTGCACGTTGGCCTCCGGGGTCTCGAGCCGAAAGCACCGGTGCCCATGCCAGTCCGGCTCGCGGACGACCAGGGTGAACCCCGCACCCTCCAACGCCTCGCGGTAGGAGGATTCGTCGGCAGGATCGGCGACGGTGACATCGATGTCGATGACCGGTTTGGCCGGCAGCCCGGAAACCGCGGTGGACCCGACATGCTCCACCGCCAGGGCCGTGGGGCCAAGCGCCGCGCGGAGACGTGCGGCTATGAGTTCAAAGGTGGCGGGCCACAGGGGATCAGGCTCCGCGATGACGATGGGACGTGGAACGGGAGGGCCGGTGACCCACACGCCGGGATCCGGTTCCTCATCATGATGGTTCATGATTTCTTCGTCGGTGGCCATGGATCGACAGGCTACTACGCCGCGGTGGCGACGGGAACCGACTGCTGTCAGGCCTCCTGGTAGGGGCTCGGCGGGTATTCCACGGTGTCGTCCTGGACGGCCTCGGCCGGGAGTTGACGCCAGGCCCACCAGCCGAAGAGCGAGGCACCGAACTGCAGGACAAGCACCCCGAGCGTGGCGAAGGCCGGCTGGTTGCCGAAGTAGACGGCCACCTGGGCGACGGCCGATGCCGCCACCACGAGCCAGGCCCACCGGAAGCCGTTGGCCACCCCCACCAGGCCGGCGGGAACCAAGGCAGAAAAGACCAGGGTCAACCAGAAACTAATTTGGATGCTGCCCAGGATCTGCCCGCTGAAGATCGTGGGAAGGGCCGAGGCGAAGGCGATGAGCAGGGTGATGACGAAACCCCAGACCAGGGAGGAGGCCGTGAACGACCTGACCTCGACGGCTCGGCCGAACTTCCCCTGCAGGCGGTACTTGCTGAAACGCCATAGACCGTAGATCGGGACCAGCAGATAGGGGACGGCCTTGAAGAAGCCGTCGTAACCGAATTGCAGGGCGATGACCATCGGACCGGCGAACACGGCGATGATCTGGAACCACCAGCCGAGGTCGTTGCGGCGGGCCAGCAACAGCAAGGCGATCCCGGTCAGCAGCACACCCAGCGCGTCGAGCGCGAGGATCGTTGCCTCGGCGGTGCCAGCGGTCTGGTTGAAGAGGGTCTGGAAGAGCTGGTCCACGAAGAATGCCTATCGAACGGATGGGAGCAGGCGTGGGCGGGGAGCCACACGGAGGGAACCCCACGATGGTACCGCCGGAACGTGGCCGCATTCGAATCCACGCCGGGAGCGATCCGGGGCCGGGCGAGGGCAGGAATCAGGGGCGAAGGCCGTCGAGCATCATCGCGATTGCGTTGTCCTCGACCTGCTCGGGAGTCGAAGGGCCATCGGTGCGGTACCACTCCACGAGCGAGTTGATCGTCCCGAACAACAGGCGCGTGGTGGTGCGCGGGTCGATGTCCTGACGTAGCGTGCCCTCCTGCTGGGCATCGATCACCAACCGGGCCAGACGCCGGTCCACGGCACGCCGGCGTTCCAGCGCCAGACGTTCGATCTCGGTGTTCCCGCGCAGTCGCAGCAGCAGGGTCACATAGGACTGGCGTTCGATCAGCACCCTGATGGTCGAACGCAGGATGAACTCGAGACGCTGCCCGGCGGTGCCGTTGGAGGCGCGGGGATCCTGATCCAGGGCCTCCAGCGGCACCAGGGCCTCGTCCAGGGCCCGGTCCAACAAGTCTCCCTTGGAGGGGACATGGTGGTAGATCGCCGATTTGCTGATGCCCAGATGGTCCGCCAGCGTCCCCATGGACGTCGCATCGTAGCCGTATCTGTTGAAGACCTGGACGGCGATGGACAAGACGGAGTCCTGGTCGTGGCCGGGGCGGCCGCGTTTGGCCCCGGAGGGTCTGCTGGCGGTGGTGGGCATGCCGACGATCCTACTTGTTGCGCAGGTCGTAGATGCGCCGCAGCTTGCCGACCGAACGTGGCAGGGACTCGGGGTCCACCACGTCGACGCGGCAACTGGAGCCGACATGGATCTTGATGAGCTTCTGCAGTTCGCGGCTGGCCTCGATGGCCCGGTCCGAGGTGCAGTCCACCCGGCGTTCGATCTTCACGGCGAGCTCGTCCATCCGGCCCGGACGGGTGATTTCGAGCTGGAAGTGGGGTGAGAGTCCACCGACCTTCAACGCGATCTCCTCGATCTGGCTGGGGAAGAGGTTCACCCCGCGCAGGATGATCATGTCATCACTGCGCCCGGTGATCCGGCCCATGCGACGGTGCCCGGGACGCGCGGTGCCCGGCAACAGGCGGGTCAGGTCATGGGTGCGGTAGCGGATGATCGGCAGCGCCTGCTTCGTCAGGGACGTGAAGACCAGCTCGCCGTGTTCGCCGTCGCGCAGGACCTGGGACGGGTCGAAGGCATCGATGATCTCCGGACGGAAATGGTCCTCCCAGATGTGGCTGCCGTCCTTGGTCTCACCTGATTCGCCGGCCATCCCCGGGCCCATGACCTCGGAGAGGCCGTAGATGTCGCAGGCATCGATATCGAACATGACCTCGAGCTCATGGCGCATCTCCTCGGTCCATGGCTCGGCGCCGAGGACGGCGACCTTCAGCGAGGTGGACCGCGGATCGATGCCCTTGCGCTGCATGGCGTCACCGATGGTCAGCAGATAGGTGGGGGTGCACAGGATGGCTTCGGGGGCGAAGTCGTTGATCAGCGTGATCTGCTTCTCGGTCTGGCCGCCGGACATCGGGATCACCGTGGTGCCCAGCCGTTCGGCCGCCGCGTGGGCGCCGAGTCCGCCGGTGAACAACCCGTAGCCGTAGGCATTATGGACCTTCCACCCCGGTTTGACCCCCGAGAGGCGCAGGCAGCGGGCGCCGAGCTTGGCCCAGTCGTCCAGATCGGTCTGGGTGTAGCCGACCACGGTGGCCCGCCCGGTGGTTCCCGAGGAGGCGTGGATCCGCGCGACCTCGTGCTGCGGGACGGCGAACATCCCGAACGGGTAGGTCTTGCGCAGGTCCTCCTTGTCGGTGAAGGGGAACTTGGCCAGGTCGGAGAGTTCCTTCAGATCCGTGGGGTGGACCCCTGCGGCGTCGTACTTCTCCTTATAGAGCGGGACGCGGTCATAGGCGTAGGCCACGGTCTCCTGCAACCGGGTGAGCTGGAGGGACTCGATCTGGTCCCGGCTCATCGTCTCTTCGGCATCGAGCGGGTTGGGGAGTTCGGTTTCTGGGACTGTATGCGTCATTGCTGGCCCTTTGGTGATAGCTGGGTGGGGTGGAGGATGCGTGAGGTCGCAGGAGTGGTTCCGGCGGCGGGCATCTAGCGCTTGGTGACGGTGCGCGAACGACCGCGGAACTCGGCGACGATCTCCTCGCCGCCCTCCGGCGTGCTCTGGCGGATCTGGATGTCGTACAGGCCGCTGCGCCCCGACTGGTGACGGCGGGTCGCCTCGGCGGTGAGCAGTCGGCCCGGGAGGCCCGGCTTCATGAAGTTGATGTCCACGCCCGAGGCCACGGTGACGGTGTCCGCGGAGCCCTCGGCGGGGTTGCACGCCATCGCGAAGGCCGTGTCAGCCAAGGCGAAGATCATTCCGCCGTGGCCGATGCCGAAGCCGTTGAGCATTTCACGACGCAGGGTCATCGTGATCGTGGCCTCGCCCTCGCTGACGTGGACCACCTTGATCCCGAGCCATTCCGAGGCGTGGTCGTTGGTGAGCACGGCGTGCTGCGGGGAGGTTTCCGCTGCCGCCGCATCGACGTCGGTATCGGTCATGCTGGGACTCCATCCACGAATTACTGAACGTTCATTAGGTAATCTTGAAATGTGATTCAAGTCAAGCCATGAACCGTGGGAGAGGCTTTGTTAACGCACGGGGCAGGGCGGGATCCGCATGGATCCCGCCCTGCCCGAAACCTCAGGTGAGTTCTGCTCAGATACGTTCGGTGGCACCGAGCGCGTCGAGGGCGAAGGCGTAATCCCACGCCCGGTCCTTCCACGCCTCGTAACGACCCGAGGCGCCGCCGTGCCCACCGTCCATTTCGATCTTCAACACGATCGGTTCGCTGCCGGTGCTGATGTCACGCAGGCGCTGTACCCATTTCGCCGGTTCGACGTAGAGCACCCGGGTGTCGTTCAGGCTCGTGACCGCGGCGATCTTCGGGTACTGCACCGCGGCGATGTTCTCGTACGGGGTGTAGGACTTCATGTACGCGTAGACGTCCGCGTCGGTGATCGGGTTGCCCCACTCCTCCCATTCCAAGGCCGAGAGCGGCAGCTCCGGATCCAGGATGCTGGTCAGGGCATCGACGAACGGGACCTGCGCCACGATCGCGGTGTACAACTGCGGGGCCAGGTTGGCGATGGCGCCCATGAGCAGACCACCGGCCGAGCCACCCATCGCCACGACGCGGCGCGGGTGGGCCCACCCGGTGGCAACCACGTGTTCGGTGGCGGTGACGAAATCGGTGAAGGAGTTCTTCTTCGCCAGCTTCTTGCCGTCGTCGTACCAGTGGCGTCCCAACTCGCCCCCGCCGCGGACATGGGCGATGACGAAGACGACGCCGCGATCCAACAGCGAAAGCCGCGGGATCGAGAAACCGGGGTCCATGCTCATCTCATAGCTGCCGTAGCCATAGACCAGAGCCGGGTTGGAACCATCCCGGGAGACCTCCCGACGGCGGAGCACTGACAGCGGGATCCGGGTCCCGTCGGCGGCAGTGGCCCATTCGCGTTCCGCCACGTAATCCGCTGGATCGTACCCGCCCTTCACGGGGGTCTCCTTGCGCAGGGATAGTTCCCCGGAGTCCAACCGGTAATCGTAGATCCGCGGGGGAACCAGGAAGCTGGTGTAGACCAGCCGGATGACCGGGGCATCGTATTCGGCGCCGGCCAGCGAACAGGTGTAGAGCTCCTCATCGAAGTCCGGTTCGGTCACCGCGGCCTGGGCCTCGGTGCCCAGCCCGGACAGCGGCAGGACCTGGATCCGTTCGATGGTGTCCTGGCGGACGGAGACCATGGCATGCGTGGCGGTGACCGCGGTGCCTTCGATCTTCACATCGGTGCGGTGGGCGAAGACAGTGGCCCACTCCTGGTCGGCCAAGGGCTTGGAGAACTCGTCGGCGGCGACCAGCGAGACCATGTTGTTCACGGCCTCGAGGTTGTGGGTGACGAGGTAGCAGCGTTCGCCGTCGACCGTCACCGGGTCCATGCCATGCAGGATCCGTGCCTCGCGGCCCAACAGCAGGCGGGGCGCGGCCAACGGGTCGATCAGATCCAGCGAATGGGTCTCGGCATATTCGGAGTTGCCGATGGAGATCAGCAGTTCCTTCTGGTCGGGGGCGAGGTCGAAGCCCATCCACATGCCCGGATCATCCTCCTGGAGCACGACGACGTCCCGGGAGGGATCCTGGCCCAGGGTGTGGACCTTGATCTGGTTCGGGCGCCAGGAGTCATCGACCACCGTGTAGTAGACCCGGCTGCCGTCCGGGGAGAAGGCCAAGCCGTAGAAGACGTTCTCGATGACATCGGGAAGCAGCTCGCCGGTGGACAGGTCCTTGAGGCGCAGGGTGAAGCGTTCGTCGCCTGCATTGTCTTCGGCGTAGGCGAGCAGGTTGCCGTCTTCGGTGACGGCCAGGCCGCCGAGTGCGAAGAACGGCTGGCCTTCCGCCTCGGCATTGCCATCGATCAGCACCTGTTCACCGTCGAAGGGCTTCCCGGCTTCGATGACCGGCGGAGTCCAGTCGGCGACGGGGTCCCCGGTGTCGGTGGCCGCGACGCGGCAGTGCACCGCATACTGCTGGCCCTCTGCGGTCCGGCTGAAATACCACCACCCGCGTTTGCGGGCGGGGACCGAAAGGTCCGTCTCCTCGGTGCGCTCCTTGATCTCGGCGAAGATCCTCCCACGCAGCTCCTGCTGCCCGGCGGTCACCGCCTCCGCATAGGTGTTCTCGGCCTCGAGATGGGCGATCACCTCCGGATTCTCCTTCTCGCGCAACCATTCGTAGTCGTCGACGAACGTGTCGCCGTGGTGGGTGCGCTGGACGGGGACCTTGGCAGCAACGGGAGGCTGCGCTTCGATGGGGGATTCGCTCATGCGTCCCATTCAACGCCATGACGAAGGGGTCCCGCGCGCTGTTCGCCAGCGGCGTGTTGGGGGCGCGGCTACTGTTCCGGGGCCTCGTGATCGACGGCAGCCGGAATCCCTGGTGGCAGGATGGGTCCATGGCCCTTGAAGAACCGACCGCTGAAACCAACCCCGCCCTCGCCGTCTGGGAATCCGTCCTCGCCTATGCCCCCCGCTTCCTGAAGCATCTGCGCTCCTTCGACCGGCAGCCCGGCTACCAGGTTGCCGTCGCCGTTGATGGGGTGGTCATCGGTACGGTCGCCGGCGGCTATGCCGATGTCGGCTCCGGTACCGGGCTGACGGCGGCCCACCAGTTCCGCATCGCCTCGCATTCGAAGATGTTCACCGCCACCGCCATCCTCCAGCTGGCCGAACAGGGCTCGCTGACCCTTGAGGACGCGCTCGCCGACCACCTGCCCGAATTGGCGGGGACGGAGACGGGGAAGGTCACCGTAGCGGAGCTGCTCTCCCATTCTTCCGGGTTGACCCGTGACGGCACGGATTCGGACTTCTGGGTCCTGTCCCGGCCCTTCCCCGGCCGCGGGGTCCTGCTCGAGACCGCTGCCGGGGGTGGGGGCATCGGGCGCCATGTCCATTTCAAATACACGAACATCGGCTACGGTCTGCTGGGTCTGGTCATCGAGGCCGCCAGCGGACAGGACTACCGCGGATACGTCCGGGAGAAGCTGATCGAACCGTTGGGGCTCCACGACACCGGGCCGGATCTGGACGAGGGGGCCACCGAGCTGGCGACCGGGTACGGGGCGTTGGCCGTGATGGGGGAGCCCTATACGCTCGAGCACCGGTGCACGATCGACCACGTGGATACCGGCGCGCTGAGTGCTGCAACCGGTTTCTACTCCACCGCAGGCGACGTCGTGCGATTCCTCTCGGCCCATCTGCCGCAGCGCCCGGGACGACCGGTCGCGGGATCCCCGGTCTCCGAACACTCCAAACGCCGCATGCAACGCAAATTCGAACCCTCGGGGGTGCCCGGCCGGGATTACGGGTTGGGGATGATCCTGCAGGAGGTCCACGGACACGAGACCTTCGGACATAGCGGCGGCTACCCGGGACATATCAGCCGCAGTTGGGCGTTGCCGAAAACCGGGGTCGCCCTCAGCGTCCTGACCAATGCCATCGACGGCCCGGCCACGACCTGGGGCGAGCAGCTCATCGGGTTGGCGACCCTCGCTGCGGCGGACACCCCGGCATCGTACGCCGACGTCCCCGCAGAACACCTCGACCGGTTCACCGGGCGGTTCGCGGGTCTGTGGGGTGTCCAGGACATCGTCGAACTCGGGGGCAAGCTGTATTGCCTGTCCCTGGGCGCCGCCCCCGATCCGGCACTGGCCGAACCGCTGGAATATGTGGATTCCCGGACCCTGCGTACGCGCGATCCCAACGGTTTCGGCGGGTACGGGGAGGACTTCGTCTTTGAATTCGATGCCGCCGGAGCCGCAGCCATCCGGGGCCCCGGGGGCATGAAGCTGGTCCGGCAATCCGATTTCCGGTTGCCGTCAAGGGTGGCCGACCCAGCAGGCTGACCCGGCCTGGTCGTCGCGAGCGTCGGGTGTGGGTGGAAAAAATAACACACGCCGCTGAGCACTCCCTGTGAGCTGGGTCACGATGCCTTATTGTCTAAGGGAGTCCAAGACCCGTGAAGACGGGCCGCACCACCAGCGAACGGGGTAGAGAACTTGCGACATCACATCAGGGCGGCCCGGACCGGGCGCCGTCGAACAGGGCTGGTGGTCGCGGCGTTCCTGGCCGTGGCCTCGCTTTTATTCGGTGCGACGGGAGCAGCCGCCGATACCTCGGCATCAGGCTCCGGTAATTCCGCCGTCGAAGGCAAGACCTTCGTCATCGGCACGGATACGACCTTCGCGCCGTTCGAATTCCGCAATGCCGACGGTGAACTGACCGGCATCGACATGGACATCGTCCGCGCAGTGGCCGAGGACCAGGGCTTCAAGGTGGAGATCCGATCGCTCGGGTTCAACGCCGCACTGCAGGCGTTGACCTCCAACCAGGTCGATGGCGTCATTGCGGGCATGTCCATCACCGATGAGCGCAAGGAGGTCTACGACTTCTCGGAGCCCTACTTCGAATCCGGCGTCCAGATGGCCGTTGCCAAGGGCAACGACGACATCAAGGGCTACGAGGATCTCAAGGGCAAGACCGTCACCGCGAAGACCGGTGCCGAAGGCGAGACCTACGCCAAGTCCATTGCCAAGAAATACGACTTCAAGGTCAAGTCACTGGACCAGTCGGCGAGCATGTACGAATTGGTGAAATCCGGAAACGCCGTCGCCGTGTTCGATGACTACCCGGTCCTGGCCTACGGCATCGCGCAGAATAACGGGCTGAAGACCGTCACCGACAAGGTGCCCGGCGGGTCCTACGGCTTCGCCGTGAACAAGGGCAAGAACGCCGACCTGTTGGCTGCCTTCAACGACGGGCTGGCCAAGCTCAAGGCCGACGGGGAATACGACAAGATCCTCGATAAGTACCTCGGCGATCCCACGGCCGCCCAGCCCACGAGCTTCTGGGAACTCCTGGAAAGCTCGTTGCCGGCACTGCTCAAGGGTCTGAAGAACACCATGGTCGTTACCGGGATTTCCTTCGTGGTCGCCATGATCATCGGCCTGGCCGCGGGATTCATGAAGATCGCACGGAACATCATCGTCCGCGGGATCTCCACGACGTTCGTGAACGTCTTCCGTGGCACCCCGCTGCTGCTCTGGGCCTTCATGTTCTACTTCGGCATCCCCCAACTGACGGGCCTGCCCATCAATATCTGGGTTGCCGCGGTATTGACCCTGTCACTGAACTCGGGGGCCTATGTCGCGGAAATCGTCCGCGGCGGCATCCAATCGGTGGATCCGGGGCAGATGGAGGCCAGCCGGTCGCTGGGCCTGGGCTACGGAAAGTCCATGCAGAAGGTCGTTGTTCCGCAGGCGTTCAAGATGATGACCCCATCGCTGATCAACCAGCTGATCATCATGCTCAAGGACTCCTCCCTGCTGCTGGCCATCGGCTTCGCCGAACTGCTGTACCAGGGCCAACAAATCTACGCGGCGAACTTCCGCGTCACCGAGACGCTGTTCATTGTCGGCGTCATCTACTTCGTCGCGGTCATGCTGCTGACGAAGCTGGCCAACTTCGCTGACAGGAGGTTCAACAAATGAGTGCGTCGACAACGGAAACGGCCCGCAAGCTGATGATCGAGGTGCGTGGACTGCGCAAATCGTTCGGCTCCAACGAGGTCCTGCAGGGGATCGACGCCGAGGTGGCCGAGGGGGAGGTCGTCTGCGTGATCGGCCCTTCGGGCTCGGGCAAGTCCACGTTCCTGCGTTGCCTGAACAAGCTCGAGGACATCTCCGGAGGCACGGTGGTGGTCGACGGCTTCGACCTCACCGACCCGAAAGTGGATATCAACGACGTCCGCCGCCATATCGGCATGGTCTTCCAACACTTCAACCTCTTCCCGCATATGACCGTGGCGGAGAACGTGATGCTGGCTCCCGTCGAGTTGAAGAAGGCGTCCAAGGCCGAAGGGCGGGAGAAGGCGATGGAATTGTTGACCCGGGTCGGGTTGGCCGAGAAGGCCAAAGCCCGGCCGGCCGCACTTTCGGGCGGGCAGAAGCAGCGTGTGGCCATCGCCCGGGCGTTGGCCATGAACCCCGGGATCATGCTCTTCGACGAGGCCACCAGTGCCCTGGACCCGGAGATGGTCGGGGAGGTCCTGCAAGTCATCCGGGATCTGGCCAATTCGGGGATGACCCTGGTTCTGGTCACCCACGAGATGGGCTTCGCCCGCGAGGTGGGGGACCGGGTGATCTTCATGGCCGACGGCGTCGTCTGCGAAGAGGGGACCCCCGAGCAGCTCTTCAATGACCCGCAGCAGGAACGCACCAAGGAGTTCCTCTCGAAGGTCCTCTGACCCGGCCAGGGCCACCCGGTCCGACGGCGGGGGCCGGTATGGATGCCGGCTCGCCTCCGTCGTCGTTTCCCGGGGCCCTGGCTCCTTGTCCGCGGGCCCTCTCCGTGCCTACGGTGAAGATGGACGTTCCCGGAACCGCACCCCGGGGACGGCAAGGCGGCGTTCGTCGCCCTGCAGGCAACCAGCGAAGGAGCGATTCATGAGTTCCGAAACGCCAGAACGAGACCCGAATATGGAACCGGACCCCGGATCCGAGTTCGCGCCCGACCCCGAAGAGTCCACCGGAGATCCAATGGACCCGGTGCCCACCGATGGTCGGGGAGGACAACCGGCCGAGGGGTCCTCGGACGATGCCGCCATGATGGAAGAGGGCGACCCGCTGCATGAAGCCGGATACGCCGAAGCCGAGGAGCTGCCGTTCGTCGAGGAAGAAGTGGAAGACCTGGAAGACCAGGGCGAGCTCTCCGACCCGGAGGCCGACCGACTGGCCAACGCCTCGATCGACGAGGAAGAAGACGAAGGGCTGGACCGGGTCCTGGCAGCCGACGCCGGGGACGACGTGAACCTCGACGGGGATCCGGACCCGGACGACGACCTCGACTCGAACTAGGGTCCGCCGGAAGCGGCCGGTTAGCGTGCCACCCAGGCGATGGCCAGAACGACGAGCGCCATGACCGGCATGAGCACCGCCGGCAGCATGGCCGCGATCCTCGCGTGGCGTTCGGCTGCCGGCGATGGCTGCAGCGGGTCCACCAGTGGATCCGCGGCATCTGTCAGCGCCCGGCGGAGTTGCCAGGCGGACATGAGGGCGATGGTCACCGCGGCCACGGCCAGCACCCATCCCGCGTTCAGGACCACGATGGCCGGTGTTCCATGGTGGGGGTCGAAGAAACCTGACAGGGCCGCGGCACCCGTGGCCAGAACGAAGACCACCGCGAAGACCCACAGGTGCCGTACGGCAAAGTTGAAGTAGTACGGCAAGCCAAGCATCAGGGCCATCGGGATCAGGACCAGGCCCAGCTGCGGCAGTGAGAGCCCGAGTGCGGAACCGCCGAAGACCGCGGAAGCGGCGCGGCCGAGCACCACGATTGCCAGCAGGGACACCACCGGAGCCATGACGGAAACGCTGGACGCCCCGGTTCGCCGGACCGTGGGCAACTCCAGTTCTTCGGCGTAGGTGCGGGGGTCCCCGAAAGCGTCACCGGCGGCCTGGCCGGAATCGGCGACGTGCTCGCGCACCACGGCCACCGCGTCGCCGATGGCCTCGCCGCGCACCCCCCGTAGGCGCAGGGCGAGAATGAAATCGTTGATCCAGGACTTGTCGGTCTGCGTGGGGCTCATGATCCGCCTTTCGTGATCGGTTGACGCCGAGACGTATAGTTCGCTGCTTGACGCAGTCATGGCATTCTGAGTTCCGAGACGAGGAAGGCCAGGGCGATCAGCGGCATCAAGAAATGCGGGATCGTCCCGATGAGCCGGGCGACGATACCCGTGGGGGCAGGGGCCGGGCCCGTCGGGCCCGGCAAGGGATCCTGCGGGGTGCGGAGATCGTCGACGACCGACCAGACGCTAGCCGCAAGCATCGCGGCCCCGGAACCGATGGCGAACCACAGGGGCTGGAGGTTGAGCCAGGCCGGGAAGCCTCGGTCGGGGTCGAAGAGGCCCGCCCCGATACCGGCGCCGATCACCACGAAGAAGGCCACCGCGAAGACCCAGAGGTGGCGCACCCCGAGGTTGAAGTAATACGGCAAGGCCAGTACGAGCGCACAGGGAAGTGCGAAGAGCAGTAGTTGCGGCAGTGACACCTCCATGGGGCTCCCCGCGAACACGGCAGGGATGGACTGGGCGAAGACCAGCAGCCCCGTCAGCGAGATCGCCGGCCCCATGATGACCGGGCTGCCTGGTCGAAGATTCGGTTGACGCGGCAGGTCGAGTTGCTTCGCGTAGAAGCTTGGATCCCCGAAGGCTTCGTGGGCGTCCTGCCCGGAATCCGCGATATGCCCGCGGACCACGGCTGTCGCATCGCCGATGGCATCGCCGCGGACCTCGCGCAGGCGCAGGGCGAGGATGAACTCTTCGATCCAGGATTCGTTGGGTTGCGTGGAGCTCATGGCCGGGGCTGCCTTTCGTGATCAGTGGACGGCGATACTGCCGTCTGGTCCGGCTCGGAGGCCAGGAAGCGGCAGGTCAGTGCCGCGAATTGCTGCCACCCGCGGCGGTGGCGTTCGAGCTCGGCCCGCCCCTCGGTCGTGAGGGAGAAGTACTTGCGGCCCGGGCCGGAGGTTCCGGCGCGCCATTCGGTCTCCACCCAGCCGGCCCCCTCGTACCGCGTGAGCAGCGGGTACAGGGTCCCGCCCTTGACCACGCCGAGTCCCGCTTCTTCCAGTTCTGCGATGATCGCGTAGCCGTAGGACGGCCCGGATTCCAGGGCCCGCAGGGTGCATAGCCCCAAGAGGGCACGCATCCAATCGGTGGGCCACGGGGTTCCCGGGGGCCCGTCGTCGGCAGCCGCGTGGTGGATGGACATGAGTAGATTGTCTGTCTAACTAGTAAGTGTGTCAATCTTTTGGGAGGTCGGGCGCATCAATTGACGGATAGGTGATCTGCCCCATATCCTGAACGAACGGTCAGTAATTCGAATACTTGTCACAGTGAGGTGAGCCGCTTGGCTGCACAGAACGACCCGAACGGGCCCCTGTCCACGGTTCCGACGCCGGAGGAAGAGGCGGCGCAGGAGCACTTCGACGCGGTCATCGCCGAAGACTCGCGCATCGAGCCCCGCGACTGGATGCCGGAGGGGTACCGCAAGACCCTCACGCGGCAGATCTCCCAGCATGCCCACTCCGAGATCATCGGCATGCAGCCCGAGGCCAACTGGATCACCCGCGCCCCGAGCCTGAAGCGCAAATCCATCCTCATGGCCAAGGTCCAGGACGAGGCGGGCCACGGTCTCTACCTCTACTCGGCCGCCGAGACCCTGGGCACCCGCCGGGACGTGCTCACCGAGCAGCTGATCTCCGGCAAGGCCAAATACTCCTCGATCTTCAACTACCCGGCCCGCTCCTGGGCAGATATGGGCGCCATCGGCTGGCTGGTCGACGGTGCCGCCATCGTGAACCAGGTTCCGTTGTGCCGTGCCTCCTACGGGCCCTACGGCCGGGCCATGGTGCGGGTCTGCAAGGAGGAATCCTTCCACCAGCGCCAGGGCTTCGAGATCCTCATGGAGCTGGCCGCCGGCACCGAGGCCCAGAAGCAGATGGCGCAGGATGCCATCAACCGCTTCTACGGACCCTCGTTGATGATGTTCGGTCCTCCGGACGGGGATTCGCCGAACTCGCAGCAGACGATGAAGTGGAAGATCAAGCGCTTCACCAACGACGATCTGCGCCAGCGCTTCGTGGGCATGATCGCCGAGCAGGTCAAGGTGCTGGGGCTGACCCTGCCCGATCCGGAACTGCGTTTCGACGAGGAAACCGGCAAATGGATCCACAAGGACCTGGACTGGGCCGAGTTCAAGGCAGTGATCGCCGGGGCCGGACCGTGCAACGCGCAGCGCCTGCAGCGTCGCCGCGATGCCCACCACGAAGGGGCCTGGGTCCGCGAGGCCGCCGCAGCATATGCCGAGAAGATGCAACAGGAAGCAGAGGTGGCCTAGGTGGCCCAGGAAAAGAACCAGCACGACGCCGGGGCCCCCGCCACCCGCGAATGGCCCCTGTGGGAGGTCTTCGTGCGCTCCGCCCGCGGTCTGTCGCATGTGCACGCCGGATCGCTGCACGCACCGGATTCCGAAATGGCGGTGCGCAATGCCCGGGACCTGTACACCCGGCGCAATGAGGGCGTCTCGCTCTGGGTCGTGGCCTCCACGGACATCATCGCCTCAGACCCGGATTCCAAGGGCCAGTTCTTCGAATCCCCCCAGGGCAAGGACTACCGGCACGCCACGTACTACAAGAAGAGCGAAGGCGTGAAGCACCTGTGAGCGCCACCGAGACCACCGAGAGCTACGGCGACTCCACCGCCTCGGCCACCCGCATCACCCCCGGCAACGCCCTGCGCCCGGAAGACATCCAGCTGCAGCAGGGGGCACCGGGCGAAGCGGTGGCCCAGTATGCCCTGCGTCTGGGCGACGACGCCCTGGTGCTGGCCCAGCGCCTATCGAACTGGATTTCGCGCGGCCCGGAAATCGAAGAGGACATCGCCCTGGGCAATATCGCCCTGGACCAACTCGGCCATGCCCGCTCGTTCCTGTCCTATGCCGGGTTGGCCTGGGGCAAGAGCGAAGACGATCTGGCCTACTGGCGCGAGGAGGAGGACTTCCGCTCGCTGCACCTGTTCGAGCAGCCCAACGGCGACTTCGGGGTCACCATCATGCGCCAGCTGATGATCTCGATCTACCAGCACCTGCTCTACACCGAGCTGCTGGATTCCTCCGATGAGACCATCTCGGCGATCTGTGCCAAGGCGGTCAAGGAGGTCGACTACCACCGTGACCACGCCATCATGTGGACCCGCCGGCTGGGCATCGGCACCGAGGAATCGGCCCGCAGGATGCGCCATGCCCTCGAGGTCCTCTGGCCCTATGTGGGCGAACTCTTCGAAGACGAGGACCTCTACGACGAACTCGGCGACGCCGGGGTGCGGCCCTCGAGCCTGCGCGAACGATGGGACACCGAATTCGCCGCCGTCCTCGAGTCGGCCGATCTCGAGGTCCCGACCGGCCCGTTCGCGCTCTGCCGCGGCCGCCACGGCGAGCACTCCGAACACCTGGGCCATTTATTGGCGGAAATGCAGGTCCTGGCGCGCAAGCACCCCGGCGCCAGCTGGTAAGGAGCAAGCCATGAGCACGAGCACGACGACCCTGTGGGCCATCGCCGCGCAGGTTTGTGATCCCGAGATCCCGGTGTTGAGCATCGAGGACCTGGGCATCCTGCGTGATGTCCAACTCGCCGAGGACGGCGGTGTGCGGGTGGTCATCACCCCGACCTATTCGGGGTGCCCGGCCATGGACGCCATCCGCGAGGACCTGCAGACGGCGTTCCACGCCGAGGGCTACGGCGACGTCACCGTCGACCTGGTGCTCTCCCCGGCATGGACCACCGACTGGATGAGCGAATCCGGCAAGCTCAAGCTCGAGGAATACGGGATCGCCCCGCCGACCGGAACCGGTCACCGCGGTCCGGTCACCCTCGGCCTGGCCGTGAAATGCCCGCTGTGCCACAGCCTCAATACCAAGGAACTCTCCCGCTTCGGGTCCACCTCCTGCAAGGCGCTGTACCAGTGCCGGGAGTGCCTGGAACCCTTCGACTACTTCAAGGTGCTTTCATGACTGAAACGACCCCCCTGCCCGAGGCAGCCGACACCGATATGCCGGAGGATTCCGGGACCGGGACCTCCTCGCGCCGCCGGGCCGCGTTCCATACCCTCGAGGTGAGCGAGGTCCGCCGCCTGACGGCCGCGGCCATCGAGGTCACCTTCGCCGTCCCGGAAGACCTGATCGGGGAGTACGACTACCTTCCGGGTCAGTACGTCGCCCTGCGCAAGGACCTGCCCGACGAGGAGGGCAACGTCTCCGAGGTCCGGCGCAGCTACTCCATCTGTGCCGAGCCGAAGCCGGGCGAGATCAAGGTGGCGATCAAACGCGATCTGGGTGGCCTCTTCTCCTCCTGGGCCAACGAATCGCTGCGTGCCGGCGACACGATGGAAGTGATGAGCCCCTCGGGTGCCTTCATCTCCAAGCACAAGATGACCGCGCTGAACGACCCGACATCGATCGACACGAACGTCAGCCATAACTTCGTCGCCGTCGCCGCCGGCTCGGGGATCACCCCGGTCATGGCCATCGCCCGGACCGTGCTGTCCGCCAACGAGCACGTCCATTTCGACCTCATCTATGCCAACCGGGCCGCCATGGACGTCATGTTCCTGGAGGAACTGGCGGATCTGAAGGACCGCTACCCCTCCCGCTTCGCCCTGCACCACGTGCTCTCGCGTGAACAACGGATCTCCCCGCTGCTGTCCGGACGCCTGGACGCCGAGAAGCTCACCTCGCTGTTGGGCTCGGTCATCCGCACCAACCAGATCGACGAATGGTTCCTGTGTGGACCCTTCGAGCTGGTCCAGCTGGTCCGTGACCACCTGACCGAACAAGAGGTATCGCCGGAGAAGGTCCGGTACGAACTCTTCACCACCGGCCGGCCCAACCGTCCCGAAGGCCAGATCGGCCGGGCAGTGGAAGTCGATGACTCCGGTGAGAACTACGACATCGAATTCCGGTTGGACGGACTTCAGGGCCAGGTGAAATCCCCGCTCTCCGCCCGCGAGACGATCCTCAACGCCGCCCTGCGGGTCCGCCCGGATGTCCCCTTCGCCTGTGCCGGCGGGGTCTGCGGCACGTGCCGCGCCAAGCTGGTCACCGGAACCGTGGAGATGGAAGAGAACTATGCGCTGGAACCCGAGGAGATCGAAGCCGGCTACATCCTGACCTGCCAGTCCCACCCGACCTCGGACGCCGTGTCCGTGAACTACGACGCCTAGGAGGCACCGCATGATCGATCTGCAGATCTCCGACGGCATCGCCGAAGTCGTGCTCAACGCACCCGGGAAGATGAACTCCCTCAACGAGGACGCCCTACGCGAACTCTCCGAGGTCTACGGGCGTGCCGCCCGGGCCGCGGACTCCGGAGAGGTCAGGGCCCTGCTGCTGCGCGGTGAAGGACGCGGATTCTGCGCCGGACGCGATATCTCCGACGTCGACCCGGCGGAGGACGACGTCCAGGGCTACCTGGGCGGTCTGGTGCAGCCGTTGCTGCGCCGGATGTCCGAGTTCCCGGCCCCGACCTTCGCCTCGGTGCAGGGCGCCTGCCTCGGCGTCGGGCTGGGCCTGGCCATCGCCACCGACGTCGTCTACGTGGCGGAGAACGCCAAGATCGGTTCGCCCTTCGCCAATCTCGGGGCCACGCTGGATTCGGGCGGCCACTGGCTGTTCACCGAACGGCTCGGTGCCCACCGGACGCTGGACATGATCTACACGGCCGAGCTGATCTCGGGGGTGGAAGCGGTGCGCTCGGGGCTGTTCAGCCGGTCCATGCCCGCCGATGACCTGCTGGAGACCACGCGGGGAATCGTGGGCAAGGTCGCCCAGGGGGCCACCCGGGCCTTCGTGGCCTCCAAGGCGCTGGTGGCCGAGGTGCGCGACCAGCGGCTCGGGCTCTGGGAGTCCATGGCCCACGAGAACCGGGCCCAGGACGGACTCTGCGCCACCGCCGACTACGCCGAGGGTTTTAAGGCCTTCCAGGAGAAGCGCAAGCCCGACTTCAAGGGCTGAGCCGGTCCGGGCGGCATCCGCCCGGTCCGTGCCCGTTAGCGGGTGTCGACGTCCTCGAAGACCAGGAACGTCTGGGTGTCCAGCACCCCGGGCATCGACTGGATGTTATCGAACACCACGCGGCGCAGATCCACGTTGTCCTTCGCCCGGACCAGCAGGATCACGTCGAAGTTCCCGCCCACCAGTCCGATGTGGTGGACCTCCGGCAGGGCCGCGAGCCGTTCACGCAGCTCACGCCACGAGTGTTGGCGCAACTTCAAGGTGACATAGGCCGAGGAGCGCAGTCCCGCCCGCACCGGGTCCACGACGGCCATGTACCGGGTGATGACCCCTTCGTCCTGCAACCGGTTGATGCGCGAGTAGGCGTGGGCGCGTGAGACGTGGACGTTCTGGGCCACGGTGGTCACCGACTGCCGGCCATCACGGGTCAGCTCGGCAATGATGCGGTGATCGACGTCGTCGAGTTTCACGGGGATCGAGTCCATGGTCTCCTCCGGAACGGATGTCTACGAAAGACGATGTAACGTCACTCACGGTGACGTTCTGTCTTCAAGAATAGAGTATTTATTCCCTATTTTCTAGGCATTTGTCCTTAACTGGATACGATCCGCTCCCGCTTCGCATACTTGAGTCACGAAGTGCTTTCGACGCTGCCGTGCTGATGCGGCCCGTCGGGCGCCGGGATTCTACGAAGGAGTACATCATGAGCGCCGTGCCAGGTGAGTCGCAAGCCGCCGAAGCCGCCGACCTCGACAGCGTCTGCCGCCACTTCGGCATTTCCGTGGAGGACTACCTGCTGCCCTCGCGCGGCCAGATCCAGATCGTCGACGAGGGCGGTTCGTTGCGCCCCGCCGAGGACCAGGGGACCGAGCCGGGCCATGAATACCCGCTTCCCGACGACGAGACGCTGCTGAAGGCCTACGAGCAGCTGGTGATCGGCCGCCGGGCCAACGACCAGAACTCGGCACTGGTCCGCCAGGGCCGCATGGCCGTCTACCCCTCCAGCCATGGCCAGGAGGCCTGCCAGGTGGCAGCGGCCCTCTGCCTGGGCCAGAACGACTGGATGTTCCCCACCTACCGGGACTCCGTGGCCGTGATGGCCAAGGGAGTGGACCCGGTGGAGACGATGGTGCTCTTCCGCGGAGACTGGCACGGCGGCTACGACCCCCGCCAGTACAAGGTCGGCATCCAATCCACCCCGCTGACCACCCAGTTGCTGCACGGGGTCGGTGTCGCCCATGCCGCCAAGCTGCGTGGCGAGGACACCGTCGTGTTGGCGATGTGTGGCGATGGGGCGACCAGCGAAGGCGATTTCCACGAGGCCCTGAACTTCGCCGCGGTGTTCAACCTGCCGGTGATCTTCTTCGTGCAGAACAACCAGTACGCCATTTCCGTGCCGCTGTCCCAACAGTCGGTGGCCCCGTCGCTGGCCCATAAGGCCGTCGGCTACGGCATGGCCGGCGAACGCGTGGACGGCAACGACCTGGTCGCGCTCATGGCCGTGCTGGGACGCGCCGTGGAACTGGCCCGCACCGGCTCCGGCCCGCTCCTGGTGGAAGCCCATACCTACCGGATGCAGGCCCATACCAACGCCGATGACGCCACCCGGTACCGGGAGGACGAGGAAGTGACGGCCTGGCAGGCGAAGGACCCGTTGAACCGGATGACCACCTACCTGAAGAACAAGGGTCTGCTCGACGATGCGGTCACCGAACGCATTGCCGCCCACGCCGAAGACACGGCGCAGGCCCTGCGTGATGGACTGAACCAGGACCCGGAGATCGATCCGCTGGAACTGTTCGATCACGTCTACGCCACCCAGACCCCGCAGCTGGCCGAACAGCGCGCACTGCTCGCGGACGAACTCTCCCGGGAAGGGGACGCCAAGTGAGCCCGCACATCACCACTTCATCCGAGGCCAACGGCAACGTCAGCGCCGCCACGGCCCGAGCCACCGAACGCGCCGCAGAACGGGCCGAGGCCGCAGGCCCGCGGCCGGTCACCTTCGCCAAGGCCCTGAACACGGCCCTGGCCGACGCCATGGAAGCCGACGCCGGCGTCGTGCTCTTCGGCGAGGACATTGGCACCTTGGGTGGGGTCTTCCGCATCACCGACGGGCTGACGGCACGCTTCGGAGTCGAACGCTGCTTCGACACCCCGCTGGCCGAATCCGGCATCGCCGGCATGGCTATCGGCATGGCCATGAACGGGATGCGCCCGGTCATCGAGATGCAGTTCGACGCCTTCGCCTACCCGGCCTTCGAACAGATCGCCTCGCATCTGGCCAAGATGCGCAACCGCACCCGCGGTGCCGTGGACATGCCCGTGGTCGTGCGCATCCCCTACGCCGGGGGCATCGGCGGTGTCGAACACCACTGCGACTCCTCCGAGGCCTACTACGCGCATACCCCCGGGTTGAAGGTCATGACCCCCTCAACGGTGTCCGACGCCTACCGGATGATGCGCGAGGCCATTGCCTCGAACGACCCCGTGGTGTTCCTGGAGCCGAAGAAGCTCTACTTCTCCAAGGACACGGTGGACCTGGACGCCCTGCGCACCGAATACGAGGCCGCGGCCGCCGCCGGCGAACACCCCACCGAGGGCCATGCCGCCGTGGCCCGTGCCGGCACCGACGCGACGTTGATCGCCTACGGTCCGTCGGTTTCCACGGCACTGGCCGCCGCTGCGGCCGCGGCCGAGGAGGGGCGTTCGCTGGAGGTCATCGACGTCCGGAGCATCGTGCCCTTCGACGATGAGGCCGTCTGCGCTTCCGTACGCAAGACCGGCCGCGCCGTCGTCATCTCCGAAGCCCCGGGGTTCGCCTCCGTCGCCTCGGAGATCACGGCCCGGGTGCAGGAACGCTGCTTCCACTCCCTGGCCGCCCCGGTATTGCGGGTGACCGGATTCGACATCCCGTTCCCGGCACCGAAGCTGGAAGGCTTCTTCCTGCCTGGCGTGGACCGCATCCTGGACACCGTCGACTCGCTGCAGTGGGAGGACTAGACATGAGCATCAAGATATTCCTGCTGCCCGATCTGGGCGAAGGGCTGACCGAAGCGGATCTGGTGAACTGGCTCGTGGCCGAAGGCGACACGATCGTCGTGGACCAGCCGATCGCCGAAGTCGAGACCGCCAAATCCCTGGTCGAGGTGCCCAGCCCGTTCGCCGGCACCGTGCACCAGCTCCATGGTGCCGCTGGAGACACCATGGATGTGGGCAAGGCACTGCTCTCCGTGGACGACGGCGAGGGTGCCGACGGCGGTGACGCGGCACCGGAAGCCCCGGTCGCCACCGAGGCGGCCCCCGTGGAAACGGCCCAGTCCTACCGGGAGGAGGAGCGGGCCGGAACCGGCGAGGGCTCCGGCAACGTGCTGGTCGGCTACGGCACCCCCGGCGGGGCCGGTGCGACCCGGCGGACCCGCCGCCCGCGCTCCTCGACGCCCTCCGCGGCGAAGGCGCCATCCGCCACCGCGGCCCCGGCAGCGGCTCTGACGCAGGCCCGCACCGCGGCACCGACCGTGATCTCCCCGCTGGTGCGCAAACTGGCCCGGGACCACGGGATCGACATCGCCACGCTGACCGGCTCGGGCCGCAGCGGGCTGATCATGCGTGCCGACGTCCAAGGGGCCATCGACGCCTCGTCGGACGGGGCGCCGGCAGTGTCGGCAGCCTCCCCGGCTGCGGCTGCAGCTTCGGTCGATGGCATGGTCGGAGCCGACTCCCGTTCGGGGCTGGGCATTAGCTCACGGACACCGTTGAAGGGCGTCCGCAAGACCATTGCCCAAGCCATGAGCACCTCGCGCCGTGAAATCCCCGAGGCCACGGTATGGGTCGATGTCGATGCCACCGAACTGGTGCGGATGCGGGCGAAGCTCAAGGCGGCGGATCCGCAGAACACCCCCGGGCTGCTCGCGTTCATCGCCCGCTTCACCGTCGCCGGTCTGGAGCGGTACCCGGAACTGAACACCCGGATCCAGGACGCCTCCGATGGCGGACAGGAGATCATCGGCTTCGAGGGGATCAACCTGGGCATCGCCGCCCAGACGGATCGCGGCCTGATGGTGCCCAGCATCGCCCGGGCCCAGGACCTCAGCGCCCGACAGATCGACACCGAGGTCCGCCGTCTGGCGGGGGTCGCCCGCGAGGGCAAATGCACGCCCGCCGAGCTCACCCGTGGCACGTTCACGCTGAACAACTACGGCGTCTTCGGGGTGGACGGGTCCGCGGCGATCATCAACCACCCCGAGGTCGCGATCCTCGGCGTCGGGCGCATCATCGACCGCCCATGGGTCGTGGACGGGGAACTGGCCGTTCGCAAGGTCACGGAGCTGACCCTGACCTTCGACCACCGGGTCTGCGACGGCGGTACCGCAGGAGGGTTCCTGCGTTATATCGCCGACGCCATCGAGAATCCCGGCTCGGTGCTCGCGGACCTGTAGGCCGGGCCGGCCCGGCGGGACCATGCAGCCGGCGATGAAGGTCCCGAGGGAATCGGCGGAAGCCCTGGAGGCGGAAGGTTTCAGGCCGGTGCCAGCCGGGAGTTCCGCCACCAGTCCACGGTCGCCGCTGCGGCCGCCGGCAGGGCGGTGGGCTCGAGCCCGAGGGCTTCCTGGCTGGCGCGGGAATCCATGATGAACGGGCGATCGAATTGGTAGGCCATCTCCGCCATTTCCCCGAGGCCGGAGGCGGCGACGCCCAGCAGGCGCACCAGCCATCCAGGAAGTCCCGAAACCGGGGGTGGTTCCACCCCGCCCGCCCGGGCATACGCCGCCGCCAGGGCCCGTTGCGTCGTGGCGGTCGCGGTGGGGGCGTGGAGGATCCGGTTCCACAGCTCGGGCCGTTCGCTGGCCCGGATCATCGCCGCGGCAAGGTCCGGGACGAAGGTGAAGGAGTGGAGCTGTCCCGGGTGACCGAACGCGAAGAGCCGTTGGCCCGAGAACACGGCCTCCAGCATGCGCGCTCCGGCATGGGCGTTCTCCACCAGGGGGCCGAAGAAATCCGAAGCGACCACGCTGACCGTCGCGGTCGTCGAGGCCTCGCGCGCGGCCAAGAGCCCGGTCCTGATCCCGCGTTTGCCTCCCGTCGCCTGGCGGGGGGAGTCTTCGGTCATGACGACCCCCGGCTCGGAGTAGGAATACAGGCCCTCGGGGAAGATGACCGGAATCCCCTGGGCGCCGGCGACCTCCAGGGCCACCTGATCCGCCTGCGGCAGGACCTTGCGCCAGGCGTCGGCCCGGTAGGCGGCGTGGACGCAGTGGAAGATCGCGGAGGCACCCGCGGCGGCCTCGGCCAGTTGGGAGGCATCAGTCGCGTCGACGCGGACCCTGCGGATCAACCGATGGGCCGGCCCGCCACCTGAACGGGTGGCCATCACCACGGTGTGGCCGGCATCGGCCAGTTGGAGGGCAACGGTGGATCCGACGGGGCCGGATCCGGTGACCAGGAAATGCTGGGACATGACACGCTCTTTCGTTGGACGGAAATGAGAGCAGTGCTCTCTAACGCAAGGCTACAGCCGGGAAACAGAGTGGTCAAGAGCAGTGCTCTCTTAAGTTGACAGTGCTCCCGGAGGTGTCGTTTGATGAGGGCATGACCAGGACGTTGACGCCGCGTGAACAAGCCAGGGAACGGACCATGGCCGAGATCATGCGCATCGCCCGGGACCAATTGGTCGCCGAGGGGCCCGCCGCGCTGTCGCTACGGGCCGTGGCCCGGCAGCTGGGCATCGTCTCCTCGGCCATCTACCGCTATGTTTCCAGCCGGGACGAACTGCTGACCCTGCTGATCGTCGAGGCGTATTCGGATCTCGGTGGGCAGGTCGAAAAGGCAGTGGCCGCGGCCCCGGCGCACCCGCTGGAACGATTCACGGCGCTGGCCCGGGCCGTTCGCAGCTGGGCACTGGACGATGCCGCCCGCTACGCCTTGCTGTTCGGAACCCCGGTCCCGGGGTACGCGGCCCCGGCAGCGCTGACGAACGACGCGGGGACCCGGGTGGTGGTCGCCCTCTTCACGATTCTTGACCAGGCGTGGGCCAACGGGATGATCACGACGGCGGTCAGTGGTTCCGCCGGGGACCAGGAGCCCGCCATCCCGGAGCGGTTGGGCCGGGACCTCGAGGCGATCAGGCAGGACTACGGAATCTCCATGCCCGCGGAACTCGTAGCCCGGGGATTCAGCTGTTGGTCGGGCCTATTCGGGGCAGTCACCTTCGAAGTATTTGGTCACTATGGGCCCGCGACCTTCGGTGACCCCGGGGAGATCTTCGAACGAACCATCCGGCTCCTGGCGACACAGGTGGGGTTGGGCCCCCGATGCCAGCCGGGAGGGAAGGCCTAACGGCGGTAGAAGTCGTCGGAGAAGGTCTCCACCGCCTCGTCGTCCTCGGCGGGCGTGGCTGCGGCGTGGGGGACCTCGGGTCCCTCGTCCCCGGCGGCACCGTGTGGCACGGCCGGGGTTGCCCGTTCGTCGAGCCGCAGATGGTTCTCCAGCATGCGCACCACCACCGAGGCGGCAATGAACGCGACGCCCAGCGGGATGACCGCGGTGCTGAAGATCGTGCTCAGCGCCCTCAAGGCGTTGGCGGTGACCATATCTTCCGGGTCCACCGTGTCGAAGAGGTACTGCATGAGGTTCATCGAAAACAGCTGCAGCGCCACACCGATGATGAAGATCACGACCCCGTAGATCATGAGCTTGATCGAAATGCGTTTCATCGCTGCTTCCCCCGGTCCTTTGGGTGGTTCCGGCGGTTCCTCGCCGGCGCCTTGGTCCCCTCGAGCCTACCTACCAGGACCGGCCCCCACGGCCCCGGGGGGGCCGGGGGAATAGAGTCGGAGCATCGACAGCGACTTCGGAGAACCGCGGCCCACCCACGGTTGCCGGGACAAGGACGGATCATGAGTGCCAAGGCGACGGCCGCTCCCTGGCAGCGGGCAGGGGGACGCACCCACGTCCTGCGCCTGGAGGGGTTCGCCGTCAATGCCGGGCTGGTGATCGGTGATCGGCGGGCAGCTGTCATCGATTCGGGGGCCGGGCCGGCCGAAGCGGCCGAACTACATGCCGCAGTCCGCACGCTGACCGACCTGCCGCTGGTGCTGATCAATACCCACGCCCACGGGGACCACTTCTTCGGCAATGCCTACTTCCGTGCCCAAGGGGTCGCCGATATCTGGGCCCACGACCGGGCCGCCACGACGATCGCCCTGCGCGGCGCCGAACAGCGCGACCTGGTGTTGGAGGTGGATCCGGACATGGCGGCACCTCGGGGTCCACACACCCGGATCCTCCCCCCGAACCGGACCGTGGGGGCCGACGGGGTGGACCTGGATCTCGGCGGGTGGTCCATCAGGCTCTTCCACCTGGGCCCCGCCCACACCGACGGGGATCTACTCATCGCTTCCGGCCGGGTGCTCTTTGCCGGGGACCTCGTCGAAGAGGGGGCCGCCCCCCAATTCGAGGACTCCTTCCCCGGCGCCTGGGACGAGGCGCTCGGACGGATCCTGGCCCTGGGCCCGAGGCACCCGGTGGTGGTGCCGGGGCACGGGAAGATCGTGGACCTGGGGTTCGTCCGGGCCCAACGTGAGGAGCTTCAAACAGCCATAGAGCGGTGCCGTGCCGTGCTCGAGCACCCCTCCACCG
This sequence comes from Arthrobacter sp. AOP36-A1-22, assembly GCF_052377615.1. Classification (NCBI taxonomy): domain Bacteria; kingdom Bacillati; phylum Actinomycetota; class Actinomycetes; order Micrococcales; family Micrococcaceae; genus Arthrobacter; species Arthrobacter sp. AOP36-A1-22. Next base: position 136,018 of record NZ_JBQSWX010000001.1, on the reverse strand, counting down.
ACCCCGCCGGGGTCGTCCCGTCCCTGCCCTACGACCCGGTCCAGTCCCGGCACCTGTTCCTGCGGGTGAGGGACACCGCCGGGACGGAACAGGAGTAGGGACATCACCTCGACTTCGCAGCCCGGCGGTGGACCCCCGCTGCGCACGCTGATCTTCCGCATCTACGCCCCGTCACTGCTTTATGCCGTGGGCCGGGGCAGCATCCTGCCCGTCATCGCCTTGAGCGCCCGTGGGCACGGCTCCACGGTCGCCGAAGCAGCATTGGTCATCACGCTCATGGGGGTCGGCTCCCTGATCACCAACATCCCGGCGTCCCTGCTGATCGCCCGCCTCGGCGAGCGCACCGCCATGATCGGTGCCGCGCTGTGGGCCAGCGTCGGCATGGCCGTCTGCCTGGGGGCGGGCCACCTGGCCCCCTATGCTGCCGGGGTGCTGATGATCGGCATGGCCGGTTCCGTCTTCAACCTCTCCCGGCAGAGCTACCTGACCGAAGCGGTGCCGGTCACCTACCGGGCCAGGGCCATGTCGGGGCTGGGCGGAACCCTGCGCGTGGGCCTGTTCGTCGGGCCCTTCGTCGGGGCAGCCACCATGCACTTCCTTGGTCTGCAGGGGGCCTACTGGGCCGGGCTGGTGGCCATGGTGGCCGCAGCCGGGGTCTGCATCGGCATCCCCGAACTCCAGGCCCCTGCCGGGTCGGGACGCCCGGAAAGGGGCGAAACCGGTGCCGCCCCGGTGCCGCGGACCGCGACGGTGACGTTGCGGGCGATCCTGGCCGCGCACTGGCGCACCTATGCCACGATCGGCAGTGCCATCGTGGTGATCTCCGCCGTGCGGGCCACCCGCCAGGCGGTCATCCCGCTCTGGGCCGAACACCTGGGCATGGACGCCTCCGCCACCTCGCTGGTCTACGGGCTCTCCGGGGCCGTGGACATGCTGGTGTTCTACCCGGCAGGAGTGGTGATGGACCGGCGTGGACGGACGTGGATCGCGGTACCGTGCATGGTGGTCATGGGTGTTTCCCTGGCCTTGATGCCCTTCACCACCGGGCCGGGGACCCTGCTGCTGGTGGCCATGTTGTTGGGCCTGGGCAACGGGATCGGCTCGGGTCTGGTGATGACCTTGGGCGCCGATCATTCCCCCTCGGTGGGCCGGCCGCAGTTCCTGGGCTTCTGGCGACTGATCTCGGATGTGGGGGTGTTGTCCGGGCCCGTCCTCCTTTCGGCGGTGACGGCGATGGCCAGCCTGGGGACCGGGGTCTTCGCCATCGCGGCCCTCTCCTTCGCCGGGGGAGGTCTCTTCGCCTGGTTCATCCCGCGCAAGGCACCACCGGGAAGCCTGGATGCCCGCAGGACGCGGGCCTCGTGAGGAGTCCGGCCCGGGTCAGGACAGGGGGGCCCGGCTCCGGGTCTGATGGGAAAAGACCCCACACAACAAGCCGAACAGGCAGCCCGCGGCACCGATGATGAGCAATGCCCCGGCGACGAGGAACCAGCCACGGGCCGTGGTCCCCGCCGTCGGGCCCACATGCGTGACGAACAGATACACCGCCGCGGCGCCGATGAACCCCAGGATCCCCGGGAACCACAGGAGCGTGGGCCAGATCCCGGAGGAGGACCAGGAGGAATCCGGGCCCTTCCATCGGTTCCACTCCGGCTGCCGACGCAGGATGATCAGGCCGGCCAGCAACCCCCAGAAACCGGCGACCAGATAGGCGGCGACCACGTCGGAGGGCCGATGCCAGCCCAGCGCAAACGTGGAGATCCCGGTCACCGCCGCATAGAGCCCGCCACAGGTCGCGATCAGGGGACGCCACCGGGGGGAGGTCACCAGGAAGACCGCGATCAGCGCGGAGGTGGCGACCGTGGTGTGCCCGGAAGGGAAGGAATTGCCGGTGGCCTCCGAGATGCCCAGGTTCGGGCGGACCAGCAGGAAGTGCTTGAGTATCTGGGTGCTGCCGATGGCGGCGCCGAAGGACAAGGCTGCCACGATGGGGGCATACAGGTCCCGCCGCAGGATTGCCGCAGCCAGCAGCGCCACCAGCGCCACGATGCCGGAGATCAACGGCAGCTGGTTCAAGAACGAGAGGGCCGCGGCCCGGGCCGTGTCGCTGTCAAGGAAGGCCGTCGCCCCGCGCAGGGCGTCTTCATCGGCCTGCTGTCCCGTGGCCGTGAGGACGAAGGCCCAATAGGCCACGCCGAACAGTCCGGCGACCAACAGCATCGCCAGGATCCACAACCCCGGATTGCGGGCTGCACGGTGGGGCGGTCCCCCCGGAACGGGTATTTCCCTGGTCTCGTTCATGTCGCTCCTAGCATCCCACGGGCCGGGCCGGTTCGAGCGGACCGCCGCCGATACGATGGTGTGATGGCTAATCCGGACAACGCACCATCCCCCTCCGAGGTTCCCACGCAGGCATCGAGGCAGATGAAGACCCCCTGGGCGCTGCCCCCCGTGGAGGAGATCCTGGCCTCGGCCCGTGTCGTGTCGTTGCCGTTGCGGGTGCGTTTCCGGGGAGTGACCCACCGTGAGGTCCTGCTCCTGGACGGTCCAGCAGGATGGGCGGAATTCTCCCCGTTCCTGGAATACGACGACGCGGAGGCTGCCCCCTGGTTGCGGTGCGCACTCGAGGCCGGCTGGCAGGGTTTCCCCGCGCCCGTGCGGACCAGCATCCCGGTCAACGCCACGGTCCCGGCGGTCCCGGCCGGAGGGGTTCAGGGGGTTCTCGCCTCATTCGACGCCGCCGACACCGTCAAGATCAAAGTCGCCGAACACGGTCAAACCCTGCGCGACGACGTGGCCCGCGTCGCCGAGGTCCGTCGCCTGCTGCCCGCCGCCGCCCTGCGGGTCGACGCCAATGCGGGGTGGACCCACGAACAAGCCCTGGAAGGCCTCGAGGCGCTCGCCGGGTTCGACCTGCAATACGCCGAACAGCCCGTCGCGGGAATCGACGGGCTGCGTCGGCTGCGTCTGGAGGTCCAGCGCCGGGGGCTGGGGGTGCGGATCGCCGCGGATGAGTCGGTGCGCAAGGAATCGGACCCGCTGGCGGTGGCCCGGGCGGAGGCCGCCGACCTGATCATCGTCAAGGCCCAACCCCTGGGCGGGGTCCGTGCCGCCCTGCGGGTCGTGGCCGACGCCGGGCTGCCCGCCGTCGTCTCCTCGGCCCTGGATTCCTCCGTCGGGATCCGTACCGGGGTGGCCCTGGCCGCGGCGTTGCCCGCGCTGCCATACGCCTGCGGACTCGGGACGGTATCGCTGTTTGCCGACGATGTCTGCCTCGACCGGTATGAAGCCCACGGCGGCTCGCTCCAGGTCCGCGACGTGGTGGCCGATCCGGATCTACTGCGCCGGCATGCTGCCTCCCCCGAGCGGCAGCATTGGTGGAGGGAACGCCTGCGGCGCTGTGCCGGGCTCCTGGCGGCCGGCCAGCCATAGGATGGGGGCATGACGTTCTCGGAAAGCCTCCTGACCTCCATGCAGGCGGCGCGGTTCGCCGTAGGGACCCTGATCGAGGACGGCGTCCGTGAAGTCGTCCTGTGTCCCGGCTCCCGCAGTGCCCCGCTGGCCTATGCGCTCGCCGAGGCCGAGACCCGGGGCCAGGTGCGCGTGCACATCCGCATCGACGAACGCGACGCCGGTTTCACCGCACTGGGGCTATCGTTGGCCACGAGCCGCCCGGTGGCCATCGTGACCACCTCCGGCACCGCGGTGGGGGAGCTGCTCCCCGCCGTGATGGAAGCCAACCACGCCGCCGTGCCGTTGGTGGTTGTTTCCGCCGACCGGCCGGAGGAGCTGCGCGGCACCGGGGCCAACCAGACCACCGACCAGGCCGGCCTGTTCGGGGTGCATGTCCGCTACTGCGTGGACATCCCGGCAGGCCAGGACCCGACGCCGGAGGTCAGGCGCGCCCTGCTGGCCGGGGAAGGGCTGCCGCTGGCAGGGTCCACCAGGGCCGGGGTGCATGCGGTGGACGTCAGCACCCCCACCCCGGCGTCCAGGGCACTGCGCCCCGCCGTCCAACTCGCGGCCCGTGGACCGATCCATATCAACCTCGCCTTCCGGGACCCGCTGGTCCCGGACACCGAAGGCAGCCGTGAGGACCCGACGGAGGCTCCCGGGAGCGGTGTGCCAGGCGAGCCGGATCCCGCCACGGTCGGGGACCTGTCTTCGGGCACGGTGCTGGACGAACTGCGCGAGGCGGAGCTGGAGAATCGACGCACGGTGGTCATCGCCGGACACGATGCAACGGCCATTGCCGAACGGTTTGCCAGGATGTTGGGCCTGCCGCTCCTGGCCGAGCCGAGTTCCAACGCCCGCTTCGGTCCCAATGCGATCGGCCCCTACCGGGTATTGATCCCGGAATTCGAGGCCAGGATCGACCGGGTCGTGGTCTTCGGCAGGCCGACGTTGAACCGTCAGGTGGGACGGCTGCTGGCCCATCGCGAGCTGCCACCGGCGCTCTACGTCCCCGAACCGGTGGCCTGGTTCGACGCCGGGCACCGCCGGGACCGGGTCATCACCGAACTGGGTGAACTGGCGGGATTCGCCGGCCGGGGCCCCGCGGGGTGGCTCGATGAGTGGAGAGCTGCCGCGCAACGGGCCACCGGAATCATCGACGAGGCGACGTCCGCGACGACACTGACCGGTGTGGAACTGGCCCGGACGGTCTGGAGCGCAGATACCGGCCCGCTGGTCCTGGGCTCCTCCAATGCGATCCGCGATGTCGATCTCGCCGGGACCCCCGGCCGTACCGGGCGGGCCGTCTATGCCAACCGCGGGCTGGCAGGAATCGACGGGACCCTGGCCACCGCCACGGGCATCGCCCTGGGCACCTCGCACGGCGTCGGGGAGCGCACCACGGTCCTGCTGGGGGACGTGACCTTCCTGCATGACGTCGGCGGCTTGTTCGTCGGCGCCGGGGAAACGGTCCCGGTCATGGACCTGGTGGTCCTCAACGATGGTGGTGGGGCGATCTTCTCCACGCTCGAACATGGTTCCCTGGCCGAACAACCGGAGTATGCAGGAACCGTGGAACGCTATTTCGCCACCCCGCATGGGGTGGATCTGCGCGCCCTGGCCGACGCCTACGGGGTGGACTACGTCCGGGTCGAGGACCGCCGCGCCCTGGAAACCGTCCTGGCCTCCGGTCCGATGGCCGACTCGGCGGTGCGCCGGCGCATCGTCGATGTGCGGATCGACCGTGTCGGAGTGCGCGGACTGCACCAGCGCATCATGGCCTCCGTCGCCCGTACCTGAGGCCGGCGGTGGGCGGGGCCCTTCAACCACAGCAAGAGCGTGGCTCCCACCGAAGCAGGGGCCACGCTCTTCGTCCTGGTGGTGTGTTCCTAGAGGACCTTGGAGAGGAATCCCCGGGTGCGTTCATGCTGGGGGTTTCCCAGGACATCGTCCGGTTTGCCTTGTTCGACGACGACCCCGCCGTCCATGAAGACCACCCGGTCGCCGACCTCGCGGGCGAATCCCATCTCGTGGGTCACCACCATCATGGTCATGCCCTCGTCGACCAGCCGACGCATGACCGCCAGGACATCGCCCACCAGTTCGGGGTCCAGTGCCGAGGTCGGCTCGTCGAAGAGCATCATGTCCGGATCCATCGACAGGGCCCGGGCGATCGCCACGCGTTGCTGTTGGCCACCGGAGAGCTGGGAGGGGAAGGCGTCGGCGCGATCGGCCAACCCGACCTTCTCCAGGTTCTGACGGGCGATCCGGCGGGCTTCGGTCTTGCCACGTTTCTTGGCCCGGCGCTGGGCCAGCACCAGGTTGTCCAGCACGTCCAGGTGGGGGAAGAGATTGAACTGCTGGAAGACCATTCCGATGCGGGTGCGGATCTTGTTCAGGTCCGTTTCCGGGTCGGTGATGTCGATCCCCTCGACCAGGATCGTTCCCGAGGTGGGTTCCTCGAGCCGGTTCACGCAGCGCAGCAGGGTCGACTTGCCTGAACCGGAAGGCCCGATCACGCAAACCACCTCGCCCTGGCCGACATGGAAATCGATGCCGGTGAGGACCTCGTTGTCACCGAAGCTCTTATGCAGATTGCGGACCTCGATGGCCGGATGGGCCGGTGCGGATTCCTGTGCGTTCATGGGCCTTACCGTCCTCTGTTTTGGTGGCGTTCGAGCTTGGCCACGAGCTGGGTCAGCGGCAACGTGATGACCAGGTACATCAGTCCCGCCACGATCAGCGGCGTCGAGTTGCCGAACTGCGACAGCGAATCTCGGGCGAATACGGTTAGTTCGCGGTCGCCCAGCGCCATGCCGGCGATGAACAGCAGCGAGGTGTCCTTGATGATGATGACCAGTTCGTTGGTCAGCGGTGGGGTGATGATGCGGAAGGCCTGGGGAAGAACCACGGAGATCATGGTCCACCCCGGTGCCATGCCCAGCGATCGGGCGGCCTCGCGCTGTCCGGCAGGAACGGCTTGGATGCCGGCGCGGATCGTTTCGGCGATATAGGCGGCGGAGACGAGGATCAGCCCGATCAGGCCGCTACTGGCGCTACCGCCGGGTGGATCCCAGGAGGCGAAGGCGGTGGGCACGGCGAAAGCGAAACCGAAGATGACCAGCAGGGCCGGCAAACCGCGGAAAGTCTCAATGTATGCGGTGGCGATCCAGCGGTACGGGCCCACCGGGGCCAGCTTCATCAGGGCCAGCAGCAGACCCAGGAGCAGGCCACCGGCAAAGGCGATGGCCGTGTAGACCACGGTGTTCTTCGCCGCCGTGATGATGATCGCGGGGAAGAGCTGCTTGGCGATCTCCACGTCGAGGAAGTTGTATTTGATTTCCTTCCAGTTCGCAGACAGGAGGAGGGCTGCGATGGCGGCGACGAGGATGACGTACAGGCTGCCGCGGAAGAGGCGCCTGCGAGTGGAGGGTTTCAACGGTGTGGCCTTCCGGGCGTTGTCAGGGCTGCGCCCCGGGGATTCTTCCCCGGGGCACAGCCATCTGGATTACTACTACTTCGTGGAGAAGTACTTGTCGTAGAGCTCGTCGTACTTGCCGTTGTCCTTGAGCTCGGCGAGCTGGGCATCGAGCTCCTTGAGGAGGGCCTCGCCGCCGTCCTTCTTCACGGCGAAGCCGTACTGCTCGTCGGTCTTGTACTTGGCGACGATGTCGAACTTGCCACCCTGGGTGTGTTCAAGGTTCACCGGAAGGTCCTGCAGCACCGCGTCCACGCCCCTGGACTGCACGGCCGGGAAGAGCTCGGCATCCGAGGGGTAGGCCTTGATCTTCGCGTCCTCGGGGGCGTTCTCGCGGGTGTATTTTTCACCCGTGGTGCCCTGCTGGACACCCACCTTCTTGCCGGCCAGGTCATCAATTGACTTGATATCCGAGCCCTTGGGCACCAGCAGCGACTGCTCGGAGTCGTAGTAGCCATCGGTGAAAGCGAGCTTCTTCTCGCGTTCCGGGGTGATGGTCATGGCACTGGCCCCCATGTCGCACTGCCCCGAGGCGAGGACAACGCCGGACTGGAGGCCGTCGAAGCCCACGTCCTTGACGTCCAGCTTCAGGCCCATCCCCTCGGCGATCGCGCCCACCATGTCCATGTCGAAGCCGGTGTATTCACCGTTTTCCTCATATTCGAAGGGCTTGTACGGGATATCCGAGCAGACCGTCAGGGTGCCCGCGGTCACCAGCCCCAGATCGTCGCCGCCGGCCGAGGAGGTGGACTGTTCGTCCCCGCCGTCCGAGCCGCCGCAAGCCGTCAATGACATCAAGGCAACGGCCGAAACGGCCAGAGCCTTAGTGAAGCTGGAGTGAATCCGCATGTAAGTGTCCTTCTCGAGTGATCCGACGGACATCCTCGCCGGGATGGCCAGTGTAGCCCGGGAACGGGCCCAATGAGATGTTCATCACAAGCTACAGTGGTGTCGCTCCGGTAAACAAGTTGTTTAGGTGACAAAAAGATTACAAATTAAGCGCTTCACGCATGGGGCGCATCTTTGCCCAGGATTCAGCCAGTTCGGCGGCCGGGTCGGAGGCTGCGACGATGCCACAGCCGGCATACAGCCGCACGGTCGTCGGCGATTCGACGACCCCGCCGCGCAGGGCGATACCGAACTCCCCGTTGCCGGTGGCGTCGACCCACCCGACCGGTCCGGCGTAGGGGCCGCGGTCCATGTTCTCCAACCGGAGGATGAGGTCATCGGCCGTCACCGTCGGGGTTCCGCAGACCGCAGCGGTGGGGTGGAGGACCTCGGCCAGATCCAGCGCCGAGGGGGAGGTTCCGTCCTCGTTCACCCGCAGCTGCGCTTCGACGTCGGAGGCCAGATGCCACACATTGGGCAGCTCCAGGACGAAGGGCTCCTCGGGGGCGGTCATCCCGGTCACCAGGGGCCCGAGCTCGACCGTCAGCGAATCAATGGCCAGGCGGTGTTCGTGGCGCTGCTTCTCGTTGCCCGAGAGCATCCGTTCGGCGTACCCCTCGTCACCGGATGGTGCCGTGGCCCGGTCCAGGGTCCCGGCGAGCACCCGGGCCCGCGCGGTGTTCCCGGAGACCTTGACCAGCATCTCGGGGGTTGAGCCGATCAGACCGTCGACCGAGTAGGTCCAGCAATCGGCGTAGCGAAGCGCCAACTCCCTGAGCACTTGGGAAACGGCCAGCGGAGAGCCCAGTTCGGCCACGGCATCACGGGCCAGAACGAGTTTGGTCAGTTCCCCCGCAGCGATCGCCCGGACCCCGGCGCGCACCGACTCCTCATACTGGTCCTCCGAGACCCGGCCGGGCACCAGCTGGTCGCCACCGGGGGAGAGGTCGCGTTCGGTGGAGGCCTCCTCGAGCAACCCGGCCAGCTCCGCCTCGGCCGCAGCGGCGCTGAGCTCGAACTCCGGGTCGTCGGTGACCAGGGTCAACCAGCCGCTGTCGCCGGAGCGCCCCACGAGTACGCGCGGGACGATGAGTCGTGAAGCATGGGGGCTGGTGCCCGAGAAGGCGATGGAGGAGAAGGCAACCGGTCCGGTTCCGGGCAAGTCGACATCGTCCTGGACCGAGGCCGCCGCCGAGACGTCGGCCCACCAATGACGGAGCAGACGGAAGCGATCCGGGCCGTCGGCGGTGAAGCGGGCTGCCTCCCCGAACCCGACCAGGCCCTCGCCGCGGCGGCCCCAGACGAGGGAGTCATCGCGAACGAGCAGGTCCAACAGTGAGCTCTCCTGGCCGGGGGCGCGGGCGATGGTGATGCTGCGCAACCGGGGACGGGATGGGTCCTGGGTCTGCGCGCTGCCGGTTTCCGGCGCGACGGAGCCGGGAAGATCAATGTCCATGATGGTCCCAGCCTACCCGGGCGTGCGGGGCGCTTTTCGCCCTGACGTTGAATTTTGGGATACTTGGGGAATGAGCCGTGCATCGCTGGAAAAGCGTCCCGAAGAAGTCCAAGCCATGTTCGATGATGTTGCCCCGCGTTATGACTTGGCCAACGACATCCTCTCGTTGGGGCAGGCACGGCTGTGGCGCAAGGTCGTCGTCGAAGCCGTCGACGCGGTGCCCGGTCAGCGGGTGCTGGATCTGGCGGCCGGAACCGGGACCTCGTCGGAACCCTATGCCGACGCCGGAATCGACGTCGTGGCCTGCGACTTCTCCCTGGGCATGCTCGAGGTCGGCAAACGCCGGCGTCCGGATATTGATTTCGTGGCCGGCGACGCAACGAACCTGCCTTTCGCCGATGACAGCTTCGACGCCGTCACCATCAGCTTTGGCCTGCGGAACGTCAGCGAACCGAAGAAGGCCCTGGCCGAGATGCTCCGGGTCACCAAGCCGGGCGGCCGGCTGGTGTTGTGCGAATTCTCCCACCCCACCTTCGCACCCTTCAGGACCGTCTACACCGAATACCTGATGCGCGCGCTGCCGACCGTTGCACGGAAGGTCACCTCCAACCCCGCCGCCTACGTGTACCTGGCCGAATCGATCCGTGCCTGGCCGAACCAGGAAGGCATGGCCGGGTGGGTGGCCGAAGCCGGGTGGCAAAACTGCAGGTACCGCAACCTCAGCGGCGGCATCGTCGCCGTTCACCGGGCCACCAAACCGGTTGACCCCCGGGCCGCCGCCCGTCCGGCCAGCTAGCCTCCAGTCGATTAAGGAACACCCGTGTCTGTATTGATCGTCGGGGCCGGCCCGGCCGGCTCGACCGCAGCCAGCTACCTGGCCCGTGCCGGCATCGAGGTCACCGTCCTGGAAAAGACCTCCTTCCCCCGGGAGAAGGTCTGCGGCGACGCCTTGACCCCCCGTGCCGTCCGTGAACTCGCCCGGCTCGGTGTCGATCATTCCGAAAACGGCATCTGGCGGCGGAACCAGGGGCTTCGTCTGGTCGCCGGAGGACGTTCATTGGAGATCCCGTGGCCCGAGCTCAGCGATTTCCCCGATTACGGGTTGATCCGTACCCGGGAGGGATTCGACGAAACGCTGGCCCGCCATGCCCAGGCCGGAGGCGCCCGCGTGCTGGAACGCCACGGCGTTTCCGACGTGGTCCGGGATGCGACGGGCCGCGTCACCGGCGTCATGGCCAACATCCTGGACGAGCGCGGCCGCAAAACGGGCCAGAGGCGCGAATTCCGGGCCGATGTGGTGCTGGCCGCCGATGGGAACTCAACGCGTACAGCGGTCAGTAGCGGGCTGCATAAGCGCGATGACCGGCCCATGGGAGTCGCCTACCGGACCTACTTCACCTCCCCCCGGCACGACGACGACTGGATGGAAGGATGGCTCGAACTGCCGGATAAGTCCGGACGCCCTCTACCCGGCTACGGGTGGGTGTTCGGGGTCGGCGACGGAACCTCCAACGTCGGACTGGGCATCCTGAACTCCACGCGGGAGTTCGGCAAGATGGACTACCGTCAGGTGCTGCGCGAGTGGACCGCCGGGATGCCGGGGGAATGGGGGTTCACCGAAGCGAACCAGGTCGGGCCGATCCGCGGCGCCGCCCTGCCGATGGGGTTCAACCGCACCCCCCACTACACCCCGGGGCTGATGCTGCTCGGCGATGCCGGCGGCATGGTCTCGCCGTTCAACGGCGAGGGAATCAGCTATGCAATGGAATCGGCCCGGATGGCGGCCGAGCTGATCATCGATGCCCGGTCGGGGCTGCGCGGGACGACGCCGGCGGCCCGGGAGGCACTCCTGGCTTCCTACCCGGACGTGGTGAGGAACGCCTGGGGCAGCCACTTCACGCTCGGCCGGATGTTCGCCCGGCTCATCGGCAACCCGAAGATCATGAAACTGGCGCTGCGTACCGGCATGAGCACCCCGGTGCTGATGCGGTTCGTCGTGCGGATGCTCGCCAACCTCACCGACGACGGCGGACGCTCTTTTGAGGATAGAGTGATCCATGTGCTGGAACGGTTGGCCCCGCCTACGGGAAACCGGCAAGCACAAAGGGCACGGCCCGAGAAACGACCCACCCAGATGACAAGCAGGTCCTAGAACCGTGAATGATTCCCCGACCAACTGGACGACCGCCGGACACGGTGTGCCCGAATCCGTTGACTTGTTCGCGGAAACCTCGGCGATCGCCGCGGGCATCAACCTGCCACCGGGGTTCCGAGCCGTCGCCGAGGACGCAGAATTCGGCCCCGCCATTTCGCAGGGCATGGCCAAGGTCGAGAAGGTCCTGCGCGCCGCCGTGGCCAATTCCGATCCGCTCATCGACGCCACCAGCCGCCACCTGGTCGAAGCCGGCGGCAAACGGGTGCGCCCGTTGCTGGTCATTCTGACCTCGCTGCTGGGCGAGGGCGTGGGCCCCGAGACCATCAAGGCCGCGGCCATCGTCGAGCTCACGCACCTGGCCACGCTCTACCATGACGATGTCATGGACTCGGCCTCCTACCGGCGCGGAGCCCCCACCGCCCATGAGGTCTGGGGCAACTCCACGGCCATCCTCACCGGTGATCTGATCTTCGCCCGCGCCTCGGTCATCGGCTCCGAGCTCGGGGCCCAGGCCGTGGAACTGCAGGCCAAGACGTTCGAACGCCTCTGCCTGGGCCAATTGCACGAAACCGTGGGCCCGCGCGACGGGGAGGACCCGGTGGCGCATTACCTCGACGTGATCGGGGACAAGACGGCGTCGTTGATCTCCACCTCGGGAGTCTTCGGCGCCCTCTTCGGCGGGGCCGCCGACTACGTTGACGTCATGCGTGACTACGGCGAGAAGGTCGGGGTGGCCTTCCAGCTGGCCGATGACGTCATCGACGTCACCGGAGCCCAGGTGGATTCGGGCAAGACCCCCGGAACCGACCTGCGTGAAGGAGTCCCCACGCTTCCGGTGCTGTTGTTGCGCGAGGCCGCCGCCGCGGGGGACGCCTCCGCGGCCGAGGTGCTGACACTGGTGGACGGGGATCTGTCCAGCGACGAGGATCTGGCCCGCGCCGTCACCGCCCTGGCGGCCCATGAGGTCACCCGGAAATCCTGGGCAGTGGCCCGCCAATGGTCCGCAGACGCCATCGGGGCCCTGGCCCCCTTGCCGGAGGGGCCGGTGAAGTCCTCACTGGCGGCCTTCGCCGATGCCGTGGTCTCCCGGGAGAACTAGCCCGAAGGGCGGGCTCGTCCCGGGTCCGGGGCCCAGCCGAGCGCCGCAAGGGCTGCCGACAACTCCCGGGCCTTGCGGGCCCTGATGTCAGCGGGAACCCGGTGGCGTAGCTGGCGGTACAGGTTATCGTCCGAATACCGGGGAAAGACATGCTGGTGGTAATGCCAGACATGCTGGTTTCCGGCCGGCTCATTATGCTGCCGTGTGGAGGTCCCCTCGGGATTCCACGCCAGTTTCATGGCCAGGGCGAGTTGGCGGGTCATGATCATGATCGACGCTGCGGCGGCGTCATCCAGATCGTAGAGGGACTCCAGATGGGCTGCGGGAATGACCATCGCATGCCCGCCGTAATCACCGAATCCGTCGCAGGCCATGATGACCGCGACCGTCTGGTCGCTGTAGACCAGATCGGTCGGCACGCACAGGTTGTCTTCCGACAGCGGGCCGCCGGCCAGCAGTTCGCAGAAGGGGCAGTGGTACCCGGGCGGCTCATGGCTTCCATGGGGGTGCACCGGCACGTGGGCTAGACCTCCAGTTCGGGTTCCAGTTCCTCGAAGACCCACTCGAACAAATCGAGTACGTATTCGCTGAAGGTCCCCTCCTCGCTGTCCCATGATCCGTTGGCGTTGCGGCGACGATGGACGATCGGGTCGGGGACGTCCAACTGGTCGGCCCGGAAGCCCCAGACATACTGTTCGTCCTCGTCCTCCATGAACAGCAGATACCCGTCCTCGATCTCCAACTCGTCCGGATCGAAGAAGAAGTAGTAGGCCTCCATGAGGTCATCACAGGCCCCGACCGCCAGGTAGAACTCCTCGAGCACCTGGGGGATCTCGACGCCGGCATCCGCGAGCTCGTCACGGAGCTCTTCGGAAGTCAACCCGTCCTGTGAAATCCACTGGTCATCAAGGTATTTGGGAATCAGGGAACGGAACTTCTCCACGAACATTTCAGCCATGCCTAAATACTATCTGTCCCGGGACTCAGTAGACGTCGCGGGCCGAGAGGGCCAGCCACAACTGGACCCGGTCCGGGGTGTTCGAAGGGTCGTACCCGCTGAGATCGGCGATCTGCTGCAGCCGGTACCTGACGGTGTTGCGGTGCAGGCCCAACGCCTCGGCGACGGTACCGACGCTGCCATTGAGCTCCAGGAACCGTCGCAGCGTGAGCATCAGGTCGGAGCCGTGGGCGGCATCAAAGTCCGTCAGGGGCTCCAGCGCCTCGGCTGCCAGTGCCTGCAGCGGCACGTCATGGGCCGCCAGGAGCAGCGACGTCAACGAAATCCTGGAGGGGTGGTTGATCCGGGCCCCATGACGCAGCGCCTCGACGGCTTCGAAATAGCTCCACCGCAGGCCGGTCACCTGGGCGTAGGAGCCGCCGTAGGACACCTTGGCCGGGATGCCGGCGCCCGAGAGGTAGGTGGCGAATTCCGAGGCAGCAACCTCGCCGTCCCCGGCGTCCAGGACCACCGCGAGCCGATCCTCCACCATGGCCGAGACCGCCTTTTCCCGTCCCGGCGGCAGCGGCAGGGTGGGTAGCGCCTTGCTGTTGGGTCTGAGCGCTTCGACCAGCAGGAGGGTGTGCGCGGCGTGGGGGGCGATCCCGATCGACTGCAGCCGCAGGGCGGCGTCCTGGCCCTCGACCATTCCACGGGTGAGGTCGGAGAGGACCTGTCCGCTGGTGGTGCGGCGGGATTCGCGCAACCGGGCCCTGCCGGCCAGCTCGACGCTGATCAGCGACTGGGCGTATTCGATGAGGCCCCCGCCGGCCCCGGAGCCTTCCAGATACAAGGTGCATCGATCCTGCAGGCCGGTGGAGACTGCCACGCTCTGCCATCCCTCGGCAGCGGGGGCCGGCCCATGGATCCGGGCCCCGTATTGGGTGAGCGCAACAGGCCGTTGGACTTGTCGGCGCAGCTCGCGCAGCAAGGGGTGCAGACCGCCGCTGAGCAGTGCCGAGGCCAGTCGTTGGTGGCCCTGCAGGAGCCCTTCCACACGGGCGACGTTCTCGGCGGCCAGTGCTTCGGCCATGATCCGGGTGATGGCCACGAAGGGTGTCTCGTACGGCACCTCGAATAATGGCAGGCCCACCTCCGTGGCCCGTCGGATGACGGCGGCGGGGACCCTGGCGTGGGTCAGCCCCGTGCCGTAGCCCAGGGCCAGCACCCCGGCACGGACGGCATGATCGACGAACCCGGTCTGGGAGGCGACGGTCTTCTGGCGGACCCCGGTGGTCAACAGGACCTCGCCGCCGGCCAGGAACGGCGTGGGATCGGCCAATTCGGTGACGGCCGCCCAAGACAGCGCGCTGTCTGCGGCGTCGTCCGTCCCGGCGAGGGGCTTGAGTTTCAAGGTGGGGGAGGACAAAAGTCCGGAGAGCGTCATCGCCATAAGCGCCAGTCTAGTCCGTGGTTGTGCATCGGCCTTACAACAGTTGGGATCTTTGGTTGTTGTGACGAACGCGACTCGGGGTAATTGTGACGAGCGCAACAGCGGTTTACGGTGTATGGCATGACCACTCCATCTCAGGCCGGGGCAGCGACAGCCAAGAGCCACAAACGAGAAACCTTCTCCTCGCGCAAGTTGTTCATCATTTCGGCCATCGGTTCCGCCGTCGGCCTGGGCAACATCTGGCGCTTTCCCTACGTTGCCTACGAAAACGGTGGCGGCGCCTTCCTGATCCCGTATCTGGTGGCCCTGCTGACGGCAGGCATCCCGCTGCTCTTCCTGGACTACGCAGTGGGCCATAAATACCGCGGGTCGGCCCCGCTGGCCTACCGGCGCATGCACCGCGCCGCCGAACCGCTGGGCTGGTGGCAGGTCCTGATCTGCTTCGTCATCGCCATCTACTATGCGGTCATCATCGCCTGGGCTGCGATGTACACGATCTTCTCCTTCGACAAGGCCTGGGGCGACGACGCGGACGCGTTCTTCTCCAGTGATTTCCTGCAGGTCGCCGAAGTCCCCGGCCTGAGCTTCGACTACGTGCCGGGGGTCTTGATCCCGCTGTTCATCGTCTGGGCCGTCATCATCGCCATCATGGTGCTCGGTGTGCGGCGCGGTATCTCGAAGGCGAACAGCATCTTCCTGCCGTTGCTGGTGGTCATGTTCGTCATCCTGGTCGTCCAGGCACTCTTCCTGCCCGGGGCCATGGACGGACTGAATGCCTTCTTCACCCCGAACTGGGGTGCCTTGGCGGATCCCGGAGTCTGGGCCGCGGCCTACGGTCAGATCTTCTTCTCCCTCTCCATCGCCTTCGGCATCATGATCACCTATTCCTCCTACCTCAAGCGCAAAACCGACCTGACCGGATCCGGCTCGGTCGTGGCCTTCGCCAACTCGGGCTTCGAACTGCTCGCCGGCATCGGCGTCTTCGCGGTGCTCGGCTTCATGGCACAGGCACAGAACGTCGCCATCGACGATGTCGTCAGCGGCGGTATCGGCCTGGCGTTCGTGGCCTTCCCGACGATCGTCTCGCAAGCGCCGTTCGGTGCGGTGCTGGGGGTGTTGTTCTTCGGGGCGCTGGTCTTTGCCGGCATCACCTCGTTGATCTCGATCCTGGAAGTGATCGTCGCGGCCGTCCAGGACAAGCTGGCCTGGGGGCGTGTGGCTTCGACGCTGGTGGTGACCGTGCCGATCGCCTTGATCTCGCTCGTGCTCTTCCCCACCACCACGGGGCTGCAGCTGCTCGATACCACCGACGCGTTCGTGAACAGCTTCGGCATCATGGCCGTCGCCCTGGCCGCGGTCATCGTGGTCACCGTGGGTGTCACCAAGCTGCCCGCCCTGCACGAACACCTCAACCGCACCTCCAGCCTCAAGATGGGCGGGCTGTGGCGGGTGCTGCTCGGAGGGCTGACGCCCATCGTCCTCGGCTACATCCTGATCTCCGAGCTGCAGGAGAAGGCCACCGAACAGTACAGCGGCTACCCTGCCTGGTTCAACGGGGTCTTCGGTTGGGGGATGGCCGGTTCGCTGATCGTCATCGCCCTCTTGCTGACGCTCGTTCCCTGGAGCAGGAAATCCAAGGCGAACAACGACCCGGAATACGACGTAGTCAAGGCCGACGAGGACGAATACGCGGCCGCGAAGAAGGAGGAGACCCTGCGATGACACCCATTGCGATCACCATGCTCATCATTGCCATCGTGACGGTCTGGGGCGGTTTGGCGCTTGCGCTGATCAACCTCTCCCGCCACCCCGAGGAACCGGAGGACGACCTGACCGAGGCCGCCGCACCCGAACACTAGCGCCTTCCTTCAACGGCGGCGTTTCCCGTCCCTTCCGGGGACGGGAAACGCCGCCGTCCGTGTGCTGTGCGGATGCATAACGCATCGTCGGCAGGCCTGTGCCAAGCACCCTAGCTTCGGCCGTAGGCCTGACCGTAGGCTCGGTGCCGACGTCTGACCCCGGACGCAGCATCGAATGGAAGGAAGCCGCCGTGGAGATCGAATACCGGCTCGAACAAAAGCGCAACATCACCGGGGCGTTCCCCGGTCCGGCCTCCCTGGCCCTGGCCGAACGTCGTGCGGCGACCGTGGCCGCCGGCGTCGCCTCGTCCGTGCCGGTCTATGCCGCCGATGCCGATGGCGGGGTCATCGTGGACGTCGACGGAAACTCGTTCATCGATCTGGGTTCCGGCATTGCGGTGACAACCGTCGGTGCCTCCAATGCGAAGGTCTCCGCCGCGGTCAGCGAGCAGACGGCACGTTTCAACCACACCTGTTTCATGGTCACCCCCTATGAGGGGTATGTGGAACTGGCCGAGAGGCTGGCCGCACTGACTCCCGGCGAACACGCCAAGAAGAGCGTGTTCTTCAATTCGGGTGCCGAAGCGGTGGAGAACGCCGTGAAGATCGCCCGGGTCGCCACCGGCCGGACCGCCGTCGTGGCCTTCGACCACGCCTATCACGGCCGCACCAACCTCACCATGGGCCTGACCGCGAAGGCGGCCCCCTATAAGCGGGGATTCGGGCCCTTGGCTTCGGAGATCTACCGGATGCCGATGAGCTACCCGTTCCGTGAGGAGAATCCAAACATCTCCGGCAAGGAAGCCGCCGAACGAACCATCCTGTCGATGGAGAAGCAGATCGGCGGCGACCAGATCGCCGCGATCATCATCGAGCCGATCCAGGGCGAAGGCGGGTTCATCGTCCCCGCCGACGGATTCCTGCCGCGCATCGCCGAATGGGCGAAGGAGCAGGGCATCGTCTTCATCGCCGATGAGGTCCAGACGGGCTTCTGCCGTACCGGTGACTGGTTCGCCGTCGACCACGAATCCGTGGTCCCCGACCTCGTCACCCTGGCCAAGGGCATCGCCGGGGGCCTGCCGCTTTCGGCGGTCACCGGCCGGTCCGAACTGCTTGATGCCGTGCATCCCGGCGGGTTGGGCGGAACCTATGGTGGCAACCCGGTGGCCGTCGCCGCGGGGCTGGCCGCCGTGGTCTACATGGCCGAGGCGGATCTGAACGGTCGCGCCCGCGCCATCGAGGAGGCCTTCTACACCCGCCTGCGTCCGTTGCAGCAGCAGCTGCCGGCCATCGGGGACCTGCGGGGTCGTGGAGCCATGCTGGCCATTGAATTCGTCCAGGCCGGCGGGACGGCACCGGATGCCGAACTGACGCGGAAGATCGCCGCCGACTGCCTGGCCGCCGGTGTCATCATCCTGACCTGTGGCACCTACGGGAACGTGGTGCGCCTGTTGCCGCCGCTGGTGATTTCAGATGAGTTGTTGGCCGACGCCTTCGACGTGCTGGAGGCAGCCATCCGCCAGCACGCCTGACGGGCCGGGGTGACGGCCGGCGCCGGATCAGTCCTTGGCTGGTCCGGCGCCGTCGTGCTTAAGCGCGGTGGCAGTTGCCGCGCGGCGAGCCATCCGGGGAGGACCGGGCCGGCGCAGCATGTCGACCGCCACCAGGATGATGGCCACCCAGACGAGGGCGAAGCCGGCCAGTCGTTCGGCCGGCATGGCCTCCCCGAAGATGGCCACCGCAATGATGAACTGCATCACCGGGTTCAGGAACTGCAGGGTCCCCAGGGTGCTCAACGGCAGTCGCCGGGCCGCGGCGCCGAAGAGCAGCAGGGGTACCGCCGTGACGATGCCGCTGGCGGCCATGAGCCAGAAGTGTCCGGGACCGCTGCTCAGTACCGTCGCCTCGCCCCGGGAGATCAGCCACCCCAGGAAGACCAGTGCGGGAACCGTCAAGAATGCCGTCTCGAAGGTCAGGCTGGTCACGGCGGTGGCGGTGCGTCCCACCCGGTTCTTCACGAAGCCGTAGAGGCCGAAGGAGAAGGCCAGGGTCAAGGCGATCACCGGCACCGAACCGTAGGCGAAGGTCAGCACGAGTACCGCGGCGAGCCCGAATCCCAGGGCCGTCCATTGCAGCCGGGTCAATCGTTCCTTCAGGAAGAGAACTCCCAGGCCAGCGGAAACCAGCGGATTGATGAAGTAGCCCAGGGAGGCCTCCACGGCGTGCCCGTTGAGCACGGCAAAGGCGTAGGTCACCCAGTTCACGGTGATCAGGACCGCGGCGAGGGAGAGCCGTCGCAGGGCAGGGCGATCGTGCAAGAGCACGCCCAGGTCATCCCAGCTGCGGGTGATGGTGATGAGCAGCAGGCAGAAGACCAGGCTGAACACGATCCGACTGGCCACGATCTCGGTCGGTGAAGCGATCGCGATCGTCATGAAGTACAGCGGCATCAGGCCCCATAGCCCGTAGGCACCGAGACCCTGCCCCAATCCGGCGCGGCTCGGCCGGGGTGCGGCGCCCGCCGTTCCCGGACGTACGGGTGCTTCGGAGGCGCTCTGGTGGGACATACCTCTGGCAACCCGGGGCGTGCCCGGCCTATTCCGCATTCCGGGGGCTATTCCGTGTCGGAGTTCAAATAGGTCTGGATGGTCTGCACCGGTCGACCGGTCTGGACCAGCTGGCCGCGTCCCGGGGGAAGCGGCCGGGCCCGGATGTTGTTGATCAGTCCACCCTCCGACCGGTCCCCGCTCATGATCAGGGCGGCCGTTCCGGCGTCGCGCAGGGTGGAGAAGAACGATTCATACATTCCGCGGCTGGCACTGCGCACCTTGCGGGTCAGGATCACATGCAGATCCAGTTCATCAGCCATGGGCAGGTATCGGGTCAGGCGTGACAGCGGGGAGGAACCACTGGCCGTCAACACGTCGTAATCGTCGGCGATGACCACCAGCTTCGCCTTGCTGGGCTTGTTCTCCTCGTCGCCTCCGGTGCTGCGCAGCTCCAGTTCGGCCGCCAGGGCCCCGGAGAGCTGCTCGCCCACGATGGCGCTGCCGGCGTAACCACCCAGATAGTCGTCGGGCACGACGTCGTCGAGCCCCTTGCGGGGGTCGTAGACGCCGAACAGCAAGTCATCCGGGGCGTGCTGGGCGACCAGGGTGGCGATAACGTTGCGCAGGATGTTGGATTTACCAGATTCCTCGTCGCCGAGCAGGATCAGGTGGCGGTCCTTGGATTGCAGATCCAGGACGTGGTCTCCGAGGTCGACCTCGCGCAGCCCGAGCGGGAACCGGCCCCGGCCCGAGGCTGCGGGCGCCTGGTCCCACGCGACGCTGGGAGGCAGCACCCGGACCTTCATGGCGGTTTCAGTGGTGTGTTCGGCCACCTGGGCCACCAGGTCCTTCAGCCCGTCGGAGAGGTCCTCGGGATCGTGGACCCCGTCGATCCGAGGCAGCGCCACATGGCCGATCAGCTTGCGGTCCGACAAGGCCCGTCCGGGGGCCTCCGGATTGATCCCGGGGGCCACCTTCCGATCGATCTGCGAGTCCGAGGGTTCGGCGAGGGCGGTTTCGATCTTGTTGCCGAAGAAGCCCTGCTGGGCCATGCGCAGTTCCGCATTGCGGTTCAAGGTGGTCACCACATGGATGCCGTAGCCCCCACCGCGCATGATCAGCGCGAAGACGTTTTCCTGGATCTCCTCGAAGTCGTCGGCGATCTGCCCGTAACCGTCGATGACCAGGAAGATATCGGCGCTGGGCAGTTCGGGCAGCCGCCCGTCGGCGTGCATCCGGCGCATCGTGGTCAGGGAATCGATCTGGTGGTGTTCGAAGACCCGCTCACGGACCATGAGCATGCCCACCAGCTCCTCCACCGTGCGGCGGACGACCTCCCGGTTGGTACGGATCGCAGTTCCCCCGACATGGGGCAACCCTCCCAGCGGCAGCAAAGCGGAACCGAGCAGGTCGATGCAGTAGATGCCGACTTCATGGGGGGAATGGGTCAGGGCCATCGAAGCCACCACGGTGCGCAACAAGGTGCTGCGACCTGACTGCGGGCCTCCGGTGATCATCAGGTTCCCACCGCCCGAACCGAAATCGATCTGCCAGAGGCCCTGCCACTGCTTGGCCGGGTCGTCGAGCAGACCGATCGGCACCCGCAAACCGCCTCCCGCCCCCAGCTGGAGGCCATGTTCCCCCGGATGGACGCCGCCGGCTGCGGCATCCAGGGGGATGGCGGCCGGCAGCGGAGGCAACCAGATCTCCTGGACCGAACGCGGGAAGGAGCGCAGCGTATCCATCAGCGTGGACATCACGGTCGGCCCGGTGGTGCGCTTGGCGGCCACGTCCTTCTTCCTGGCGGTGCCTTCCTCCCCATCGGGTTCCTCCCCGGCATAGCGGGGAACCCTGAGCACCTCGGCGACCTCGGCAGGGGCCAGTTCATCCGCCTCGTCCTGCCGGACGTCCTCCACGGGGCCGGACACGTAGCCGGCCTTGAATCGCGTATAGACCGTGGTGTCGACCTTGAGGAAGCCGTAGCCGGGCACCGGGGGCAGGTGGAAGGCATCGGGGCTGTCCAGCACGGTCCGCGATTCGGATTCCGAGAGCGTGCGCAGGCCCAACCGGTAGGAAAGATAGGTTTCCAGGCCCTTGAGCTTTCCGGATTCGACGCGCTGGCTGCTCAGTAACAAGTGGACGCCGATGGAGCGGCCGATGCGTCCGATGGACAGGAACAGGTCGATGAAATCGGGGCGTGCGGTCAGCAGTTCACCGAACTCGTCGATGATGACCACCAGATGCGGCAAGGGGGCCATGTCCTCCCCGCGGGCCAGACGTTCGTTGCGGTGGACCTGGTAATCGGTGATGTTGGCGATGTTCCCGGCGGCCTTGAGGACCTCCTGGCGGCGCAGGATCTCGCCGTTGAGGCTGGCATAGACGCGTTCGATCAGTGAGAGGTCATCGGAGAGGTTCGTGATGATGCCCGTGACCTGCGGCGCCCCCTCGAAGGGGGCGAAGGTAGCCCCGCCCTTGAAGTCCACGAGGACCATGGCCAGCACGTCCGGGGAGTGGGTGGCCAGGAGTCCGAAGACCAGTGAACGCAGCATCTCCGATTTGCCCGAACCGGTGGCCCCGACACACAACCCATGCGGACCCATGCCGAATTGCGCGGACTCCTTCAGATCCAGGACCGTGGGACGGCCGGCGTCGTCGGGCCCCAACGGGATCCGCAGGAATTCGGCGTCGCCACGCGGTTTCCAGGTCCGCTCTATATCGGCCCGGTCCAGGTTCGAGCTGAGCCCGAGCATGCCGAGGAAACTCTCGGCGCCTTGGCCGGACCCCCCATGCTCCAGCGAGTCGGCCGAGAGCCGCAGGGGAGCCAGTTCATGGGCCAGCGCATCAGCCGTCGCGACGGAGAGGGGGTCCAGGGATCCGGAGGAGACGTCGGGATGCACCGGATCCGCCCGGTAGTCCTGGACCTGGAACCCCTCACTGGTCTGGGTGATCCGGATGGTGATGTCGCTGGGTTCCTCGCTCCGGTCGTGCACCAGGTGCAGGACCGTGAGGCCGAGATCCCCGGGGGTGAGGAACCGGTCGGCCAAGGGCAGCTCCTGGGCCCGGGATCCATGGGTATCCGAGACCACGACGAGCCGTGCCAAGGCCTGGCTGGCCCGGCTATTGACCTTCTTGGCTTCCACGGCGATCTTGGCCCGCCGTTGCAGATCGGTATCCATGATGTCGGCCAACGACGCCAGGTCGGGGCCGATCCGACGCTCCAGTTCCACCCCCGAACTGCGGCCCTGGTCCGCCAGATGCGGCAACCAGGTCGCCCACTGCCAGTCGTCCCGCAAATCCTCGGGCGTGCTGATGCCCAGACCCAGATCCTCGGGCGAATGGAACGCGCTGGCGGAAACCAGGAGGTTCCGGGTGGTGGCGGTGACGAAGTCGCGGTCGCCGATGATGCTGACGTTCCCCACCGAATCGAGCGGAACCGTCACCGGCATGTCGGGGCTGGTGGAGAAACGGCGCCTGAGGATTTCGGCTTCAGCGGCCATGAAGGAATCGGTCTGCTGGGTGGCGCCGGAGACGTCGTTGACCGTGATGTCCCGGCAGGGGCGGGACCCGGAACCGATCCTGACGTGCAGGAAGTCCTCGTTTCCGCGCCGGCGTTCCCAGAGCCTCATGGGGGTGCGGACGATGTCGAAGAGGGCCTCGGGCGGTGGGGCGCTTTGCCGGGCCACGCCGAGTGCCTCGATCTCGTCGGAGCGCATGTTCACCCGGGAGCGTTCCAGATAGCGCATGTAGTTCTCGCGCAGCTGGGTGCGCGTCCTCACGGCCTTGCCCCGGTTGGAGAACATCATGAAGATGGCGATCACCACGGTCACGATCATCATCATGGCGCCGATGGCCGCGAACGGGGAATTGCGGAACATCATCATGGCGGTCATGGAGACGGCGCCACCGAGCATGGGCACGATGGACATCAGGTTCAGCCCCGGGGCCTCGCCTTCGACTGGTGGGGGACCGTCGAGAAGGAAGGGGCGGAAGATGCGCAGTGGTGCCGAGGTCCGCGCTGGGCGGTGGATGATTCGCTGGGCCATCGGCTACCGGACCCCGTTGGCCAGTTCGAGGCTACGGGCAGCCAGTGCGGTGGCAGCCTCCCGATGGGCAGGAAGCATCAACGGCAAGGTGATGAGGGCCCCTGCGGCCAGATGGCGATCGTAGCCGATGGCATGGGCATCGAATCCGAGGCGGGAGAGCCGGCCCGCCTGATCGAGGGCCTGCAGGGCCGATGAACGGTCCTGCTGCATCACGAGCACCGTCAGGGGCAAGCCGGACAACAGCGGGTTCGCCCGCCATCTGGACAAGGCCGCCAGCGCGTCATCGAGGCCGGATAGGGTCGCCGGGACCATGAAGAGGGCCCCATGGCAATCGGCCAGCGCCGCCTGGGTCTCGGGGGCCTGCAGACCGGTGGGGCAGTCGAGCAGGGTGATCGGAAAATACCTCGAGACCGTGGAGGCGGCTTCGCGGAGCAACGGGGCGCCGGTTCGCTGTGCCGACCCCGACCGAGGACCCGTTGCATAGAGGCCTTCGGCGGCCGGGGCCAGCAACCCTGCCAGATGCGCGGCCCCGGGTTGGGCGCCGTTCGTGAGTTCGGGAACGATGGAGTCCAGCGAGGGAGCCTGATCGAGTCCCAGCCGCAGGGCGAGGCTTCCGTGGCCCGGGTCGAGGTCCAGGACGCAGACACTGTCGGGCCGAAGGGCGGAAAAGGTGCGGGCGAGCAGTGCGGAGGCAGTCGTCTTCCCGGCACCGCCGCGTGTCGAGACCACGGCGATCCGTCGACCGGTGGTGACCGGCGTCTGCACGCCGGCAGCAAACTGGCTGACCTGCGTGGCCCGGTGCTTGCCGCCGAACAACATCTGCAGGGCCCGCGGGAAGGACCCCCCGGTGGCGCGGACGCCGGAGAGCCGGCGTCGGTCGTTCTCCAGCGGGGCCCCCAGGGTGCCGGGGGAGGACTGGGCAGGCGGGGCGGAAGGGCCGGGAGCCGGGACGGAACCGGCGCGCCGGCGGCCCGGTGCGGGGGCCCAGGGATCGGTGATCGGCTGTCCCCACGGGTCGAGTGGTTGCTCGCCCGCGGGGTGGCCGGGAGTCTGAGGTGCGGTCATGGAAGGTCCTCCGTGCTAGAACGTGTCCAGCATTTGGGCGTAGACGCCGAAGTAGCCGATGAGCAAGGGGATCGTGGCGAGGATGGCCAGGGTTTCGAGGCGTTCACAGATCTGTCGGATCCGTGCCTCGATATGGTCCGGAAGATCCACGGCCAACCCCAGGCCGATCACCACGGCCAGCACCAGGATCGACAGCCCGACAATCCATACGGTGTCTTCGTTCAGCCGGGTCAGGGCCCCGGCACCGGCCAGGACCCCGATGGCAGTGGCGGCATAGAGCGAATAGCGCTCCAGGGCCAGGGGGAAGGCCCGCGAGCGCAGCAGGGTTGCCAACGCGAGAGCAAGGAGCAGGGGAAGCGTCCAGACCGGATGCCGATCGCCCGTGGCAACCAGCCACATCCCGGCGGCCGCGGAGAGGGCTGCGGCCACGGTGGCCAGGGTGAGGCCGGCGTGGGCCGAACGGATGGCGGTGATGGCATCACGGCGCCAGATCGAGGTGCCGTTGGCCCGCTGGTCGTCGAGGGTGGACAAACCCGACAGGGACAGGGCCAGGGCCGGCAGCAGGCCCATGATGAGCACCGAACAGATCGCCGCGATGGCACCGACCCCGACGAGGAGGTCGGTATCGGTGCTGGCCGCTGTCCACCGGGCCAGGGGTAGGGCCACGGCCCAGATGCCGGCCAACGTCCCGAGGACACCGGCACCCAGCAGGACGGCCCGGGGATGTTTGAGCACCGTGGCCAGGCAGGCGACGAATACGGCGGTGCCTGCCGCGGCCAGCAGCAATCGCAACGAGGGAGCCGCGGTCCAGTGCAGCAGACCGATCATGCCCGCCCCCCATCCGGCGCCCATCAGGGCGGAGGCCACCGGGCGGGACGCAGCGGAGACCGAGGCGCCCAGTGCCAGCAGCCCGGCCCCCACGACGAGCAGGACCCACCAGCGGGCATCGGGCAGATACCTTCCCAACAGGATGTCCAGCGCCAGCCAAAGCCCGAATGCGGCGAAGATCCCCGACGCGGTGACCAGATGGGTCCGGTCCCAGGAACCGCGTACTTCACGGGACTGCTCGACGACGGTATCGGAGATGTCATAGACGACGGCAGGGGGCGGGGCTTCGCTGTTGCTGAGCAGGGTCAGCCGTGCCCCGTCGAAGACCTGCGCCTGGGTCAAGGTCTCCCGGGCTGGGATGGGTTCCCCGCTGGCGGTCAGAAGGACCTTGGTCGCGACGGCGTCGCCCGGGTTGTCGCCCAGCAGGTCCAGGATCTGCGGCATCAGTGTTCCCACCGATTCGGTGGCGGGCAGCAGGAGGTCGGCGTTGCGGCGTTCCCCCACAAGGGTCACGCGTGTGTAGGGCTGGGCCATGACGGGCTAGTTCCCCATCCTTCCGGGGCTCGGGCTCGGGTTGGACGAAGACCAGGCCGACTGGGTCGGCCCGATGAAGGCGGCGGCGGAACTCTGCATTTGATCCTGCCGTTGCTTCTTTTCCTCGGCTCGGGTGGCAAGCATGTTGGAGACGAAGGAGATCCCGATGCAGATGGCGGTGATCAAGGCCGCGGCGACGAGGCTGAAGAGGAACTGCTTCGTCGTGGCCTTCCAACGGCGCTCGGTCGGGTTCTCGCCATAGAGCAGGGCATCGGTGACCCGGTTGCGACGGACGGCGACCGACTCGATGAGCTGGTTGTCGAATTCAGTCGCCATGGAGCCCTTTCGGTCTAACAATGTGGTGGTGTGAGTCCATCATGTCAGGTCGATGGACGAAAAATGGCAGGAAACCGGGGGCATGGGTAGTTCTCCCCATGCAGGACGCTTGACCCTGTTTGTTGCCTTGCCGTTAGCTGGTAGCAAGCAAAGCACGGTCAGCGAGGCCACCGCCACGCATCGATGAAGGGAAGCGGGATATGAGTTTCAAGGGAAAAATGGACGTCAACGCCATGAACAAGGCGGCTGAAGAGTCCAGCGGCTCCGGCGATGAGCTGGTGCGACTGGTCGAGGAGCTCGTCGACGGCGTCGAGGACTTGAAGACCACTTTCAAGGGCCAGGGGGCGGTCTCCTACCAGAACTTCATGGTCGAGTCCCAGCGGGTCCAGCAGGACCTGATCAAGGCACTGTCGGGTATTTCGCAGGGTCAGGCCGAGAGCGCCAAGCACTACGTCCAGATGGATGACGCCTTCGATGCCGAAGGCAAGCAAGCCGAAGGACAGGCTGCGGGAGCCAAGACCTCGGGCTTCAGCTTCTCCAAATAGCCACTACCGCGCAGCGCCTCCGGGGGCTGTCCACGCGCACCAGCGCCCCACCAACCCGACATACCGGTCCGACACGGACCCGCAGCAAAGGAATCGAACATGCAAGAAGGCCTCATTCAGTTTGACAGTGACGCCGCCTCGCGTACCGAAGGCGACATCATCCGCATTGCCGGACGCATCGAAAGCATCATCGGCGACCGCGAATCCCAGACGAAGTTCGTCAAGGACAACTGGGAGGACAACAACTCGGGAGATGCCTATTCCAGCGTCGAAAAGGACTGGATCGATGCCGCCAACGAAACCCTCCAGCTCGTGCACAGGGCGCGCAAGCTGTTGGGCGAGAACTCCGTGACGGCCAAGGACGCCAGCGGGAAGGTCCAGGGCATCTGGAGCTGATCCGCTGATGGATCGCGGTGCACCACGCTGCGATCGACGTCCCAAGGGGGCGGGTGGCCGGCCGGCCACCCGCCCCCTTGGTGTGTGCGCTCCCACACAAATGCGCGGGCCGGCGCTCTGGCAATTAGACTAGGTGGCCGTGTGTTAATTATTCTCCGGAATGACGCATCCCAGGAGTACCGCCGAAAGGAAAAACAGTGTCCAACCCAGCTGCTGATCGTCCGCTGCGAGTCGCCATCATCGGCGCCGGTCCTGCGGGCGTCTATGCCGCGGACATCCTGACCAAGGCCGAACGCGAGTTCGAGGTCAGCATCGACCTCTTCGACCGGTATCCGACCCCCTACGGGCTGATCCGCTACGGCGTCGCCCCGGACCACCCGCGGATCAAGGGCATCGTGAAGGCCCTGCATAAGGTCCTGGACCGCGGGGACATCCGCTTCCTGGGGAACGTCAACTACGGCCAGGACATCACCCTGGCCGACATCCGTGACATGTACGACGCAGTCATCTTCGCCACCGGGGCGATCAAGGACGCCGACCTGAACATCCCGGGCATGGACCTCGAGGGCGCCTACGGGGCCGCGGACTTCGTGTCCTGGTACGACGGGCACCCCGATGTGCCGCGGACCTGGCCCCTGGACGCGCAGCAGATCGCGGTCATCGGCAACGGCAACGTCGCCCTGGACGTCGCCCGGATGCTCTCCAAGCATCCCGAGGACCTGCTGGTCACCGAGATCCCGGACAACGTCCATGCGGGCCTGGCCGCCTCACCGGTGACCGACGTGCATATCTTCGGCCGGCGGGGCCCCGCCCAGGTGAAGTTCACCCCGTTGGAGTTGCGCGAACTCTCACATTCGAGGGATGTGGACATCGTCCTCTACCCGGAGGATTTCGAATTCGACGATGCCTCCGATGAGGCGATCAAGACGAACAACCAGGCCAAGACGATGGTCAATACACTCACCAACTGGTTGGTCGAGCAGGAGGACCGGGAGGAGGCCGAGGACGCCGGGACTCGGACCCCGGCCTCGCGGCGGTTGCATCTGCACTTCCTGCACGCCCCGGTGGAGATCACCGGGTCCAACGGGTCCGTGGAGGCCATCCGGTTCGAACGTCAGGAACTGGACGGGACCGGCAACGTGCGCGGGACCGGGGAGCTGGTGGACTACGGGGTCCAGGCCGTCTACCGGGCGATCGGCTACTTCGGCTCCGAGCTGGCCGAGATCGGTTTCGACCCGAACCGTGGCGTGATCCCCAACGAGGGCGGACGCGTCCTGCACGATGACGGGCAGAAGATTCCCGGGCTCTATGCCACCGGGTGGATCAAGCGCGGTCCGGTGGGCCTGATCGGTAGCACCAAGGGCGATGCCCTCGAGACCATCGGCAACCTGCTGGAGGACCGGCTGGAGCTGCCGGCTGCGGTGCATCCCGATGAACAGGCGATCATCGACCTGCTCAAGGAACGCGAAGTCGCCTTCACGACGTGGGAGGGCTGGGTCGCCCTGGATGCGCACGAGCATTCCCTGGGGGAGGCGGCAGGTGCCGTGGAAACCAGCCGTGGACCGGTATCCCGTGAGCGGGTCAAGGTCGTCGAGCGCGAGGAGATGGTGCGGATCTCCCAGCAGCCGTAGTTCGGAGCCGCCACCGGAAAAGCCCGGGATCCCCTCGAAGGGATCCCGGGCTTTTCTGTCGGTCACCGGCGGGTGCCGGGGACGGGCTGCCTAGGCCTTGCCGGACTGCTCCGACGCGCCATCGGTCGTGCCCTGGTTGCCCGCAGCATGGCCGTCGCGCAGGATCTGACCGAGGTTCTCGTCCACGTTCGTCCAGTACTGGAAGAAGCGCTCGCGGATGTCATCACGGGTGATGCCGGCAACCTGTCCAAGCAGGTTGTCGTGGAAGCGCTCCTTGGACTCGGCGCTGAAGACGTCGCGGTACAGCGTTCCGGCCTGGCCGAAGTCGCTGTCCTCGCTGCGCAGGGTCTGTGCGGCGCGGACGAGCGTCCCGTCGGTTTCCCAGCTGCCTTCGCCGGCACGCTCCGGCTCGGCTGCCGCTCCACCGTAGGAGTTCGGCGTGTAGGGGCGCGTGGTGGCGTC
This sequence comes from Arthrobacter sp. AOP36-A1-22, assembly GCF_052377615.1. NCBI lineage: Bacteria > Bacillati > Actinomycetota > Actinomycetes > Micrococcales > Micrococcaceae > Arthrobacter > Arthrobacter sp. AOP36-A1-22. The sequence goes on along the minus strand of NZ_JBQSWX010000001.1, from coordinate 106,851 downwards.
GTTGAAGTGGTACTGCATGTTGCCTTCGTGCATGTACGTGTTCACATGGGCAGCGCGCGGCTGGTTCACCGGCAACTGGTTGTAGTTCGTGCCGATGCGGTTGCGCTGGGCATCCGGGTAGGAGAACACGCGGGACATCAGCATCTTATCGGGGCTGATGTCGGTGCCCGGAACCATGTTCGACGGTGAGAAGGCGGCCTGCTCGATCTCGGCGAAGAAGTTCTGCGGGTTGCGGTTCAACGTGAAGTGTCCGACCTTCACCAGCGGGTAGTCGGCGTGCGGCCACACCTTGGTGATGTCGAAGGGGTTGAAACGGTAGGTCTTGGCATCCTCATACGGCATGATCTGCACGAACACGTCCCAGGTCGGGAAGTTGCCGGCCTCGATGTTCTCGTACAGGTCGCGACGGTAGAAGTCGGCGTCGGAGCCGGCGAGCTTTTCCGCCTCGTCGTTGTTCATGTTGTGGACGCCCTGGCGGGACTGGAAGTGGTACTGGACCCAGAAGCGCTCGCCCTCGGCATTGATCCACTGGTAGGTGTGTGAACCGTAGCCGTTCATCTCGCGCCAGGAGGTCGGCAGGCCACGATCGCCCATGACGTAGGTGACCTGGTGAGCGGACTCGGGGGAAAGGGTCCAGAAATCCCACTGCATGTCGGCATCACGCAGGGCGGAGCCGTTCAGGCGCTTCTGCGAGTGGATGAAGTCAGGGAACTTGATGCCATCGCGGATGAAGAACACCGGGGTGTTGTTGCCGACGATGTCGTAGTTGCCTTCGGTGGTGTAGAAACGCAGGGCAAAACCACGCACGTCACGCCAGGTGTCGGGGGAGCCCTGCTCGCCGGCGACGGAGGAGAAGCGTGCCAGCGTCTCGGACTTGGCGCCCGGCTGGAAGACCGCGGCCCGGGTGTACTTCGAGACGTCCTCGGTGATGGTCAGTTCGCCGAAGGCTCCGCCGCCCTTGGCGTGCGGGTTGCGCTCCGGGACGCGTTCGCGGTTGAACGAGGCCAGCTTTTCGACCAGGTAACGATCGTGCAGGGCCGTGACGCCGTTGGCGCCGGTGGTCAGCGAGTGTGCGTCACTGGGGACGGGGGCACCGCTTTGTGTGGTGGTGAAGTTCTCAGACAAGAGGTTCTCCTTCAGGTGATGGTTTGCTGGTCGATGACTGGGCGGTCTCAGGCAACGCTCTCCCGGGGCTGGGCCCCGGAAGCGCCACCCTCGGTGGCATGCGCCGATTCCCTGCAGGAAGCGCATACCCCCTGATAGACCACGTCAGCGATCTGGATGTTCATGCCATGCGTATCGGAGGGGGAAAGACAGGGGGCATGGCCCACCGCGCACTCGACATCCTCGATCCGTCCACAGGTCATGCACACCGCGTGGTGGTGGTTGTCGTCCACGCGCGTCTCGTGCAGGGCCGCGGAACCGGGCGGAGTGAACCGCCGCAGCATCCCCAGCGCCGTGAGGTCGTTCAGCACGTTGTAGACGGACTGCATGGACACCTCGGGCAACTCGTCACGCACTCCGGAGGCCACCGTATCGGCCGAGGAGTGCGGAGTCGTTTCCAGGAAGCGCAGCACGGCCAGGCGCTGGCGTGTCACGCGCAGTCCCAATTCGTGTAGCCGCTCCGTGTGATCCATACCCCTATTCAACTCCCTATTTTGATGAAGTCAAGATAGGGCAGACTAAGTCGGCTGCCACCGGTCCGGATGGGGGCGCCCCCGGGCCGTGCCATAGAATGGTGGGTCGAGGAGCCCCATCCCGTCCGTTCCTCCGGCGCCGTGATCCGCGGCTCATCCGGAACCCCGGGCAGGAGGCGGACGTTAAGCAGATATCCCGCCCGTCAGGTCGAGGGGCAGAGGCAGTAGCAAGGAGCCACACCCGGTGCGCAATCATTACAACGGCCTCAAGACGGCCGCCCTGCTCGGCGGCCTGTTCGCCCTGCTGTTGGTCATCGGATCGCTGATCGCCTCCGGAACGGGCAGGTCCTCGTTCATCTGGATATTCGCCCTGATCGGTGTGGGGACCACCGCCTACGGGTACTGGAACAGCGATAAGATCGCCATCCGCTCGATGCGGGCCTACCCGGTCACCGAACAGGAACAACCGGCGATGTACCGGATCGTCAACCAGCTCTCCATCAGCGCCGGTCAACCGATGCCGCGGCTGTTCGTTTCCCCGACCGCGGCCCCCAACGCCTTCGCGACGGGACGGAACCCGCGCAACGCCGCCGTGTGCTGCACGGAGGGCATCCTGAACCTGCTCGACGAGCGTGAACTGCGAGGAGTGCTGGGCCATGAACTCATGCACGTCTACAACCGGGACATCCTCACCTCCTCCGTGGCCGCCGCCGTCGCCGGCGTGGTGACCTCGGTGGCCCAGTTCATGCTCTTCTTCGGTGGCGGAGACCGCCGCAACGCCAACCCGCTGGCCATGATCGCCACCGCATTGCTGGCGCCGCTGGCGGCCGCGCTGATCCAGATGGCGATCAGCCGGACCCGTGAATACGACGCCGACGAGGACGGCGCGACGCTGACCAATGACCCGTTGGCCCTGGCTTCGGCCCTGCGCAAACTCGAAACCGGCGTCCAGCGGGCGCCCTTGCCCGAGGATCAGCGCCTGGTCAACACCTCCCACCTGATGATCGCCAACCCCTTCCTCGGCGGAGCGAAGAAGCTCTTCGCCACCCACCCGCCGATGGCGGACCGCATCTCCCGGCTGGAGAAGATGGCGGGCCGGCCGCTGGAGTAGAAGCGGCCGCGCACCACCCATTTGGTCATTGGGTCAGGCTTGCGTATCGTCATGAGCATAGGTAAGGCTTACCTAGACACCTTGACGTCCACCCGGAAGCTCCACGATGATCGCGAATTTCCTGATCGGCCTGCGGGAAGGGCTTGAAGCCGTCCTGATCGTGGTGCTCCTATTGGCCTACCTGGGCAAGACCGGACGGACCCATCTGGTGCCGCGGGTCATGGCCGGCGTCGGTGTCGCGGTCGCCGTGTCACTGGCCTTCGGGGCACTGCTGACCTTCGGCCCGCGCGGCCTGACCTTCGAAGCGCAAGAGGCCATCGGAGGAACCCTGTCCCTGGTCGCCGTCGGATTCGTGACGTGGATGATCTTCTGGATGGCCCGGACCTCGCGGTCCATGGCCACCGACCTGCGCCATAAGGTCGATGGTGCCGCCGACGGGAAGGCCTGGATGCTGGTCCTGGTGGCTGCCCTGGCCGTCGGTCGGGAGGGCCTGGAAACCGCCCTGTTCATCTGGGCCGCGGCCCGCGCCACGGGGGAGACCTGGGAGCCTATCGCCGGCGCCGGGCTCGGACTCGCCGTCGCCGTCGTCCTGGGCGCCCTGATCCACCGCGGTGCCGTCAAGATCAACTTCGCCAAGTTCTTCAGCTGGACCGGGGCGGCACTGATCATCGTTGCTGCCGGGGTCCTGGCCTATGGCATCCACGACCTACAAGAAGCCGGCATCCTACCGGGGCTGCATCGGCTGGCCTTCGACGTGTCCCACGTCATCCCGCCCTCGAGCTGGTACGGCACCGTGCTCAAGGGGGTCTTCAATTTCTCCCCGGCCACCACCTGGCTCGAGGCCATCGCCTGGACCGGCTACATCATCCCGGTGTTCTACCTCTACTTCCGCGGCCTGCGCCGCGGCACCCCGGAGGCACGGACCGGGGCCTCTGCCGGCACCGTCGTCGACTCGAACGCCTGAATCCCCCCGCCGTCCCCGCGATTCCGCCCGACCCACCAAGGAACCCCATGACCCCGAACCGCACATTACCCACCGTCGCCGCCCTGGCGCTGGCCGCGCTGGCCCTGGCCGGGTGCACCGACAACAATGCGACCGCCGATGGCGGGGACGGCAGCATCGCGGTGACCAGCACCGATGACACCTGCGAGGTCAGCACCGATACCGTGCCGGGCGGGACACTCAAGTTCTCGGTGAAGAACGAGGGGTCCCAGGTCACCGAGTTCTACCTGCTAGCCGACGACGGCCTGCGCATCGTCGGGGAGGTGGAGAACATCGGCCCGGGCCTGAGCCGGGATCTGGTGGTCGTGGCCCCCGAAGGAAAATATGCCACCGCCTGCAAGCCGGGCATGGTCGGCGACGGGATCCGGGCGGACTTCGCCGTGGGACCGGTCCCCGAGGGCCAGGAGATCAGCGCCGACCGGGCCGCCCTGCAGGACACGGCCACGACGCAGTACGGCGCCTACGTCAAGGACCAGACCGACCAGTTGCTGGCGGGCACCAAGAAATTCGCCCGGGCCTTTGCCGACGGTGAGACGGATCAGGCCAGGAAGCTCTACGCCTCGACGCGTATGCATTGGGAGCGGATCGAACCGGTGGCCGAATCATTCGGGGACCTGGACCCGATCCTCGACGCCCGGGAAGCTGATCTGGAGCCGGGCCAGGACTGGACCGGCTGGCACCGTGCGGAGAAGGACCTCTGGCCGCCGAAGGACGACTACCAGGCCATGAGCTCCGCCCAGCGCCAGGAGATCGCCGACCAGATGGTGGACGACACCCAGGAACTGAAGGAGCGCACGCTGGACACGGAGTTCACCGCGGACGCGTTGGCCAACGGGGCCAAGGAACTCCTGGACGAGGTCGCCACCGGGAAGGTCACCGGCGAAGAGGAGATCTGGTCCCATACGGATCTGTGGGACTTCCAGGCCAACGTCGATGGGGCCCGCATCGCCTACGAGGACCTGAAGCCGTTGCTCGATCGCGACGACGCGAAGCTCGACGCCAGCCTCGATAAGAACTTCACTGCGCTGCAGAAGCTCCTGGACCAGTACCAGCGAGGTGACGGATTCGTGTACTTCGATGAACTGACCGAGTCCCAGAAACAGGAACTCGCCTCGGCCGTCGACGCCCTGGCCGAACCGCTCTCCCGGCTGACCGCCGCGGTGGTGAAGTAGTCGTGGAGGAACAACAGCCCGAGGGAGAAACGGTGCCGGAGCCGCAGGAGCGGCGGCCCGGGCTGCGACGCCGGACCCTGTTCACTGCCGCGGGCATCGGCGGGGTGGTCGGTGTGGCCGCCGGTGCCACCGGGGCTTCCGCCGTGGAGCGTGTTTCCGCGCCGGAGGCGGACCAGGACATCGTGCCCTTCCGGGGAGATCACCAGGCCGGGATCGAGACCGAAGCACAGGACCGGATGCATACCGCAGCCTTCGATGTCACGACCACCGAGCGGGAGGAACTGATCTCGCTTTTGAAGGATTGGACTGCCGCCATCGAATCGATGACCGGAGGGCAGCCGGTCGGCGGCCCCGAGGGGGCCACCGGCGGCGCCTATGATGCCCCGCCGGAAGACACCGGGGAGGCGTTGGATCTGCCGGCGAGCCATCTGACGGTGACCATCGGCTTTGGGCGCACGCTCTTCACCAAGGACGGGAAGGGCCGGTTCGGCCTGTCCGAGCGGCTCCCCGAGGCGCTGATCGAGCTGCCGCACTTTCCCGGGGACGCCCTGGAGGAGAAACGCAGCGATGGTGACCTGGTGGTCCAGGCCTGCGCCGATGATCCGCAGATTGCGGTGCATGCCGTCCGCAACCTGGTGCGCATCGCCTTCGGACGGGCCCGGGTGCGGTGGAGCCAGATCGGGTTCGGGCGCACGTCCTCCACCTCGACCGACCAGGTCACGGCGAGAAACCTCTTTGGTTTCAAGGACGGGACCGCGAACGTCAAATCGCAGGAGACCCAGGCCGTCGCCGAGCATGTGTGGGTCTCCGGGGCCACGGGCGGGGAAGCGTGGATGAACGAGGGCACCTACATGGTGGCCCGCCGCATCCGGATGCACATCGAAACCTGGGACCGCACCTCGCTGCGTGAACAGGAACTGGACATCGGACGGACCAAACGCGAAGGGGCGCCCCTGTCAGGTGGCGGGGAATTCGACGAACCCGACTTCGAGCTCAAGGGCTCCGCGGGACCGCTGATTGCGGGGGATTCGCATGTCGCACTGGCCCATCCGAGCCGGAACGCCGGGGTGCGCATGTTGCGTCGTGGATTCAACTACACCGACGGTTCCGATGGGTTGGGACGGCTCGACGCCGGATTGTTCTTCATTGCCTACGTGGTTGATCCGCGCACCCACTATGTGCCGATGCAGATGGCGATGGCCAAGAACGATCTGCTCGTGGAGTACCTGAAACATACGGGCTCGGGGCTCTTCGCGGTGCCCCCGGGGGTCACCGAGCCGGATGGCTACCTCGGCCAGGGACTGTTCGAGACCTAGGGGCTGCGGAAACGCCGCGGGGCCGCAGTCCGTGGCGGACTACGGCCCCGCGGGGATCCATGAGGTGACGATCTAGCGGAAATTCACGAACTGCAGGTCGACTTCCTCGAATTTACGCAGCAGTTCCATGGTGGCCTGCAGGTCGTCGCGGGACTTCGAGGAGACACGCAGTTCATCCCCCTGGATGGTGGATTTCACTCCCTTGGGGGCCTCGTCGCGGATCTGCTTATTGATCTTCTTGGCGATGTCCTGGGCGATCCCCTCCTTGATGGAGGCATCGATCCGGTATTCCTTGCCCGAGGCGTAGGGCTCCCCGGCATCCAGGGACTTCAGCGAGATCTTGCGCTTGACCAGCTTGGACTGGAAGACATCCAGCACTGCCTTGACGCGTTCCTCCGAGCTGGCCTTCAGCAGGATGTTCTCGCCGCTGTAGTCCAGCTCGGCTCCGACGCCCTTGAAGTCGTAGCGCTGCGAGATTTCCTTCTGGGCCTGGTTCATTGCGTTCGAGACTTCCTGGCTGTCGACCTTGCTCACGACATCGAATGTGGATTCACTGGCCACAAGTCCTCCTCAAGTTGGTTTCCCTGCATTGGCCTCCAGCCTATCGGCAGGGGCCATCCGGGGCACCCTGTCGGGCCCCGGGGGCGGGCCCGCCCGGCCGGCGGGGCCCGGTTTGGGGCCCGATTCGATTCTTGGCAGGAACTTCGGTAAAGTTTCTTCTCGTTCCGTTACGGAACTTCGGGCAGATTTCCCGAGTGGCCAAAGGGGGCTGACTGTAAATCAGCTAGCATCGCTTTCACTGGTTCGAATCCAGTATCTGCCACCCACGGTCCCGGCCAGGACCGCTGAAGACCCCGGACTCATGAGTCCGGGGTCTTCTCATGTCCGGGGCCGGGTCTTCCCTCCGGTGGCCCGACCGGACGGCGTCAGGCGGCCAGCTCGTTGCCGACGTGCCTGAGATAGAGGTCCCACAGGATCAGGTGGGCCTCCCGGCTGGCGTTCATCACGGTCGCATAATGGGCCCATTGCCAAGCGGTCGCCCCATTGGAATCCGGGGGCGCGGGAGGACAATCGCCGGGGGTCCGCCATCCGGCGGGGGACCAGAGGGCGTGGATCGGGCCGGCGCTGGTGGCCGCCGAGGAGCAGTCGTCCAACGGGCGCGGAAGGCGCATGCGCCGCTGGATCCTCGGGGCTTCACCGACGGCAAAGATCTCGGACTTGGACACCTCCATCACCTGGGGCATGAGGCGTTGGTACTCGTCGGCCAGTTCGCAGCTGGCCCGGATGGACTCCCGCAGGAGTTCACCTTCGATCACGAACAGCAGCGTGCACCGTGGCATATGCGTTCCTTCCTTGGCGCCGGTTCCATAGTGGGGCAAGCCTAGGGAGCGGCAACGGCCCGGAACAGGGGGGACCCCGGGCTGTGGAAAACCCACCACGGAACGGCGCCGGGGCAGACATGCGGCAGGGGGGAAGGCTACCGTGGAGGCATGGCTACCATCGACATCACCGAAGACCAGTTCCAGCAGACCATCCAGGACAACGATATTGTCTTCGTTGATTTCTGGGCTTCCTGGTGCGGGCCCTGCAAGCAGTTCGCCCCGATCTTCGCGGCGGCTTCGGAAAAGCACGAGGGCATCACCTTCGCCAAGGTGGATACCGAAGCCGAGCAGGGGCTGGCCGCGGCAGCGGGAATCACCTCGATCCCCACGCTGATGGCCTTCCGGGACCGGGTGCTGGTGTTCTCCCAGCCCGGGGCCATCGGGTCCTCCCAGTTCGATGACCTGATCGAGGCGGTCAAGGGCATCGACATGCAGGAAGTCCATGCCCAGCTCGCCGAGCAGACCCCCGGCCAGTAGCACCGCGACGGCCCTCCGCGGGGCGTCGGGCCACCGTTCGGGGCTGATATGTTGTGGATCACAGATGTTTGGACCGCAACCCCTGAAAGGTGCCGTCGATGATGGATACCGACAACCCAGCCAGCGCCGATTCCTACACCCACGGGGGGAACACCCCCGCGGTCCTGGAACAGAGTATCGGGGAGAACTTCAGATCCGTGGCGGCCCGGTTCCCGGATCATCCGGCGGTCCTGGAAGCCTCGACCGGACGCAGCTGGACCTATGCCCAGATGGACCGGGCCACCGACCAGCTCGCCCGGGCCCTGATCTCCGCGGGCATCGGCGTCGGCGACCGGTTGGGTATCTGGAGTCCGAACTGCGCCGAATGGACGTTGCTGCAATACGCGACCGCCAAGGCCGGGATCATCCTGGTGAACGTGAACCCGGCCTACCGGCTGGAGGAACTCTCCTTCGTCGTGGGCCAATGCGGCATGCGGGCCCTGGCCGTCGCCCCGTCGGACCAGAGCAGTGACTACACCTCGATGGCCCGGACCGTGGCCGGACAGGACAACCCCCTGCAGGAACTGATCCACCTGCCGCGCCCCGAGGGCATGGAACCGCGCGGCGGAGACCCCGCGGCGGATGCCGCCCGGAACCCCGGACGGGAATTCACCTGGGATTCCTTGCTGGAAATGGCCGGCCAAACACCGCAGGCGCACCTGGAAACGATCCTGGAATCGCTGGACCCCCATGAGGCGATCAACCTGCAGTACACCTCGGGGACCACGGGATTCCCCAAGGGTGCGACCCTGAGCCACCACAACATCCTGAACAACGGCTTCCATATCGCCGAGCTGCTCGGCTACACCGAGAACGACCGGGTGGTGCTTCCGGTCCCGTTCTTCCACTGCTTCGGGATGGTCATCGGCAACCTGGGGGCCCTCTCCCACGGGGCGGCCACCGTCCTGCCGGGCCGGGCCTTCAAACCGGATGAAACCCTGCAGGCCGTGCAGGACCACGGAGGCACCAGCCTGTATGGGGTACCGACGATGTTCATCGCCGAACTCGCCCTTCCCGACTTCGCCGACTACGACCTGGGCACCCTGCGCACCGGGGTGATGGCCGGGGCGACCTGCCCGGAGGAGGTCATGGAACGGGTGATCTCCGAGATGAACATGGCCGAAGTGGCCATCTGCTACGGCATGACCGAAACCTCCCCGGTCTCCACGATGACCCGCACCGATGATTCCCTCGAACGCCGCACGCAAACCGTGGGCCGGACCATGCCGCAGCTCGAATCCAAGATCGTCGACCCGGTGTCGGGGGACGTGGTTCCCCGGGGATCGACCGGTGAGTTGTGCACCCGCGGCTACGCGGTCATGAAGGGCTACTGGAACGAACCGGAGAAGACCGCCGCAGCCATCGATCCGGACGGGTGGATGCACACCGGGGACCTGGCCTCGATGGACCAGGACGGCTACGTCCGCGTCGAAGGGCGCATCAAGGATCTGATCATCCGCGGCGGCGAGAACGTCTCGCCCCGGGAGATCGAGGAGTTCCTCTACCGCCATTCGGATGTCCAGGACGTCCAGGTGATCGGGGTGCCCGACCAGAAGTACGGGGAGGAGATCATGGCCTGCATCATCCTGCATGAAGGGGCGCAGGAGATGACCTTGGAAACGGTCCGCGAATACTGCACCGGTCAGATCGCCCACTATAAGATCCCCCGCTACGTGCAGATCCGCAGCAGCTTCCCGATGACGATCTCGGGGAAGATCCGCAAGGTGGAGATGCGCCAGGAAGCGATCCGGATGGTGGCCGGGGACTAGCCGCGCCGACCCGGCTCAGCGGCCCCGGTGGTCCATCGGGGCCAGCCGGGGCCCGAAGGACGGTTTGCGGAATCCGGACAGCCCGATCAGCCGGACCACGCGTTGGCGATGCCCGGCGAAGGGGGCCAGCAACCGGAGCATCCCGGCGTCGTCGGTGGACTTCCCGGCCAGGGCATGGCCGATGTAGGCGGCCAGATGGAAATCGCCGACGGATACCGCATCGGGGTGCCCATGGCTGCGCTGCAGGGTCTCGGCGGCGGTCCACGGGCCGATTCCGGGAACCGACTGCAGCGTGGAGCCCGGGTTGCGGGCGAGCTCCACGGCACCGAGCCGGTTGATTCCGGCGGCCGCTTCGGCGGCCCGCAGAACGGTGCGACGGCGTGAGTCATCCACCCGGGCCCGATGCCAGTCCCAGCCGCCGATCAGGCGCAGCCGGTGGGCTCCGGGGGCGATGGCCAGGCCCTCGGGCGCCGGACCGGGAGCCGGTTCGCCGAAACGCGAGACCAGATACCGCCAGGCGTGGCGTGCTTCGATGGTGGTGACCTTCTGTTCCAGGATGACCGGCACCAGGGCATCGAAGACCCGGCCGGTCGAGGGCAGGCGCAAGCCAGGGTTCCGCCGTCGTGCCTCGGCGATCCAGTGTGGAAGCTCATGCCGGGCCCCGGCGTCGAAGCCCGACCAGTCATCGGCTGCGCCCAGCAGTGCCGGAGCGCAGAGCACGGCCTGCTGGGCCCCGGGCCCCCAGGCCCGCACGGAGAATTCCGGTCCGGGGCCGTGGCCACCGGATTCCAGGGGGCTTCCACGGTCCCGCATCACCAGCAAGGTGGCGGGGCCCTGGCCGGTCTCGAAGCACAGCCAGGCCAGACCCGGTCCCACACGGGTGCACGGATCGTGGGTGCCACGCTGGAGGACTCCGAGCGTCGTTGCCAGGTCGTATCCGGCCGGGGCGGACCACCGCCGGTGGGCATCCGGGGCGTCCACCGGGCCGGTGGGACGCAGCAGGGCCGCCGACGTCGGGAGGCCCGCAGCAGGGGTGGAGGTCATCCCCCGATGATCCCACCCGGACGCCCCAGGACCCAGCCGAAGGCCCGGGCGCACTCCATGACTCCGGGTTGCGCCGGACCCGGGGGCCCCGTGGGCCCGGCGGTAGAGTCGGCCTATGAAATACGCGGAATCCGTTCTGGAACTGATCGGCAACACCCCGTTGGTGAAACTGTCCAAGGTCACCGACGGCCTCCGGGCCACCATCCTGGTGAAGGTGGAGTACCTGAACCCGGGGGGCTCCATCAAGGACCGGATCGCGTTGAAGATGATCGAGGACGCGGAGGAATCCGGGGAACTGGCCCCCGGGGGGACGGTGGTCGAACCGACGTCGGGGAACACCGGCGTCGGACTGGCCCTGGTGGCCCAGGCCAAGGGCTACCAGACGATCTCCGTGGCCCCCGACAAGGTCGGTGCCGAAAAGCTCGATGTGCTGCGCGCCTACGGCGCCGAGGTCGTGGTGACCCCGACCGCGGTGGCACCGGAATCACCCGAATCCTATTACGGGGTCTCCGACCGGCTGGTCCGGGAGATCCCCGGGGCCTATAAACCCGACCAGTTCTCCAACCCCGCCGCCCCCGCCAGCCATTACGCCTCCACCGGCCCCGAGATCTGGAAGGACACCGACGGGAAGCTGACCCATGTGGTCATCGGCGCCGGTACCGGGGGCACCATCACCGGTACCGGTCGCTACCTCAAGGAGGTGTCGGCGGATCGGGCCACCGGACAGGTCAAGGTCATCGCCGCCGACCCCGACGGCTCCGTCTATTCCGGGGGCACCGGACGGCCCTATTTCGTCGAAGGCGTCGGGGAGGACATGTGGCCGGGCAACTACGACCCCTCGATTCCCGACGAGGTCATCGCCGTGGACGACGCGGATTCGTTCGCGATGACCCGCCGGTTGGCCCGGGAGGAGGGCCTGCTGGTCGGGGGCTCCTCCGGCATGGCGGTGGTGGCGGCCCTGGAAGCGGCGAAGGACCTGGACGAGGACGCCGTCGTGGTGGCCATCCTGCCCGACGGCGGACGCGGCTACCTGGCGAAGATCTTCAACGACTCCTGGATGAAGTCCTATGGATTCATCACCGACGGCGAGGAGGGGACCGTGGCGCAGGTGCTGGCCGGCAAGACCGGCGCCCTGCCGGAGCTGATCCATACCCACCCGGGGGAGTCGGTGCGCGACGTCATCGACATCATGAACGAATACGGGGTCTCGGTGCTGCCCGTGCTCACCGCCGAGCCCCCCGTGCGCCTGGGCGAGGTCGTCGGCAGCGTCGACGAACGTGAACTCACCGCACTGCTCTTCTCCGGCGAAGCGGCCCTGACCGAGGCCGTCGCCGGGCATATGGGCGCCCCCATGCCCCTGATCGGGGCCGGAGAGACGATCGGAGCGGCCCGAACCCGACTCCAGGAGGCCAACGCCCTGCTGGTCACCCACCATGGGGCCCCCGCGGGGGTGCTGACCCGGCAGGACCTGCTGAACCACCTGAACCACTGACCCAGCCCATCCCAGCGAAAGGTAGAACCCCCATGAGCAGCCCGACGAGCGGCTTCAATACCCGTGCCATCCACGCGGGACAGGCCTTCGAACCGCGCACCGGCGCCGTCGTGCCCCCCGTGCATTTCTCCACCACCTATGCCCAGGACGGCATCGGCGGGTTGCGTGACGGCTACGAATACGGCCGCGGCACCAACCCGACCCGCGATGCGCTGCAGGAACAGCTGGCGGCCGTGGAAAACGGAACCCATGCCTTGACGTTCGCCTCCGGTCTGGCCGCCGAGGATTCGCTGATCCGTGCGCTCACCCGCCCCGGGGACCACATCGTGTTGGGCAACGACGCCTATGGCGGCACCTACCGGCTGATCTCGGGCATCTTCGGGGACTGGGGCATCGGCAACACCGCCGTGGACATGGCGGACCCGCAGGCACTGGCCACCGCGATCGCCGCGCATCGGACGGCACTGGTGTGGTTGGAAACGCCCTCGAACCCGATGATGAAGATCACCGACATCGCCGCCGTCGCCCGGGCCACGCACGACGCCGGGGCCCTGCTGGTGGTGGACAACACCTTTGCATCGCCCTACCTGCAGCAGCCGTTGGACCTGGGTGCGGACGTGGTGGTCCACTCGACCACCAAATACATCGGGGGCCACTCCGACGTCGGGGGTGGGGCGGTCATCGTCAAGGAGGCCGGGCTGGCGGAGAAGATCGGCTTCCTGCAGTTCGCGGCCGGCGCGGTCAACGGTCCGCTGGATGCGTTCCTGACCACCCGTGGGCTGAAGACCCTGGGCGTGCGGATGGATCGGCATTGCCACAACGCCCAGGTCGTCGCCGAATGGCTGCAGGGCCGACCCGAGGTGGAAAAGGTCCTCTATCCGGGTCTGGCGGAGCATCCGGGCCACGAGTTGGCGGCGCGCCAGATGAGTGGCTTCGGGGGGATGGTCTCGGTGCAGTTCACCGGCGGCGAGGCCGCGGCCCGGAAGATCGCCGAGTCCACCCGGGTCTTCACCCTGGCCGAATCGCTGGGCGGCATCGAATCGTTGATGAACTACCCGTCGGAGATGACCCACGCCTCGGTCAAGGGCACCGAGCTGGAGGTTCCGGTGAACCTGCTGCGCCTGTCCTGCGGGATCGAGGACGTCGAGGACCTGATCGCCGATCTCGACCGGGCCTTCAGCCGGTTATAGGCCGACCGGCCCGGCCGCCTGCCCCGCCGGGACAGGCGGCCGGGGCCACTGCTTCCTAGTCCCCGGTCGACGAGGCAGGGTTCTCCTCCTCGAGCCAGGAGCGGATGGACTCCGCGTCGGCATTGAGCAGGGGAGGGGACGTATGGGTGGTGCGGGTCGTCTCCTCGGCGGTGGCCGCGTCGAAGAAGCGCAGCGGCGGGCCGGGCAACTGGATCGTCCCGAGCACCGGATGGTCGACGTCGACCAGCAGGCCCTGGGATTCGACCTGGTCCCAGGCGTAGACCTCGTCCAGGGTCCTGACCTTCCCGGCGGGGACCCCTGCCTCGTTCAGCTTCTCCAGCAGGTCGGCCGGGGCATAGGCGCTGAAGGCATCCTCGATCACGGTGATGAGCTTCTCGCGGTGGTGGACCCTCTCGGCGTTCGTGGCGAAATCGGGGTCGTCGCCGTCGAGGCCGAAGGCCCCGGTCAGCGCCTTCCAGAGCTTGTTGCTGCCGACGCTGATCTGGACGTTGCCGCCGCGGCAGGCAAACAGCCCGTAGGGGGCGATCGAGGGGTGGTGGTTGCCCTGGGCTCTCGGGACCTCCCCGGCGACGGTCGCCCGGGTGCCCTGGAAGGCGTGCACCCCGATGGCCGACGCCAGGAGCGAGGTCCGCACCACCTGGCCGCGTCCGGTCTTCTCCCGTTCCAGCAGTGCCGCGAGCACCCCGTAGGCGCCATACATGCCCGAGAGCAGATCGGTGATCGGCACCCCGACCCGTTGGGGGTCATCGGGGCCCGACCCGGTCAACGACATCAGCCCCGCCTCGCCCTGGACGATCTGGTCGTAGCCGCTGCGCCGGGCCTCCGGCCCGTCGTGGCCGAAACCGGTGATCGAGAGGATGACCAACCGGGGATTGAGCTCCTGCAACGCCTCCATGGAGAACCCCAAGCGGGTGAGCACCCCCGATCTGAAGTTCTCCAGCAGGGCATCGGACCGGCGGATTAGCGCGGTCAACGTCTCCCGGCCCTCCGCGGATTTCAGGTCCAGGGACAGCGATTCCTTATTGCGGTTGCAGGACAGGAAGTAGGTGGCCTGGGGGTCGTCCTCGGGTCCGACGAAGGGCGGGCCCCAGCTCCGGGTGTCGTCCCCGGTGCCGGGGGTCTCGATCTTGATGACCCGGGCCCCGAGGTCACCGAGCATCATGCCGGCGTGGGGTCCGGCCAGTGCCCGGGTCAGGTCCAGGACGGTGTATCCGGCCAGCGGTCCGCCGGCGGTGGAGGGGGACGAAGCGTTCGTGGGGGACATGAAGTCTCCTTTCGGGACGGGGAGGGGACCTAGCGCAGGGACGGGGCCCGGTCGGCGACGACGGGAAGACGGGTCCCGGCGTCGAACTCCATGACCTTCCGGCCTCCGATGAACACCTGCTGCGCCCGTTGCATCACATCCAGCGGATCCCCGGACCACAACACCAGATCCGCGTCCTTGCCCGCCTCGATGGACCCCAGGCGGTCGGCCAGGCCGAGCACGCGGGCCGGGTTGATGGTGATCGAGCGCAACGCCGTCACCGGGTCCAGCCCCTCCTTCACTGCTAGGGTGCACTGGTGGACCAGGAAGTTGATGGGCACCACCGGGTGGTCGGTGATCACGGAGATCTCCACCCCGGCGTCGTGCAGTTTGCCCGGGTTCGCCAGGGAGCGTCCGCGGAGTTCGACCTTGGATTTGGTGGTGAACAACGGGCCGATCAGCACCGGGATGTTCCGTTCGGCCAGCAGATCGGCGATCAGGTGGGCCTCGGTGCCGTGGTCGATGACCAGGTCGTACCCGAATTCCTCGGCCAGACGGATGGCGGTGGCCACATCGTCGGTGCGGTGGCAGTGCTGACGCCACGGGATCTCCCGGCGCAGCACCATCGCCAGGGCCTCCAGCCGCGGGTCGATGGCTTCGGGGTCGGCCTTGGCCATGTAGTTCTGCGCCTCGATGAAGGCCTTGCGGATCACCATGGCCGTCCCCAGCCGGGTGGAAGGGGTCTGTTTCTTCTCCCCGTAGACCCGTTTGGGGTTCTCACCCAGGGCTGATTTCAGCCCGCTGGGGGAGCGCAGCACCATCTCGTCGATGTAGCGGCCATGGGTGTGGATGGCCACCGCCAGACCGCCCACCGGGTTCCCCGAGCCGGGGTTGACGTTGACCGTGGTGATGCCCCCGGCCAGCGCATCGTCGAAGCCGGGGTCGAAGGGGTCCACCGCGTCGATGGCGCGGACCGCCGCCATGATCGGGTCGGTCATCTCGTTGACATCGGCGCTGGCGTCGCCTTCGCCCTCGGGGTGCATACCCAGGTGGACGTGGGCGTCGATGAAGCCCGGCAGCAGCCATTGGCCGTCCGCGTCGACGATCTCCGCATCGGAGGGAACGACGATATCGGGGCCGCTGGCCTCGATCCTGCCGTCACGGACGACGACGGCCCCGTCGTAGGGTTCGGCCTCGATGGGGACGACGTGTGCGTTGATGATGGCCAGCAGACTCATGGGTGAAGCCCTTTCGGAGCGGAGACGGGATGCCCCGAGCCTATCGCCCCGCCGTGAGCTGCGACACGGTAGGGCCTGCTACTTCGGGGGACGGGTGCGCAGGGCGCGGCGCTGGGCCTTGCGCTCGGCCCGGGCCGCCCGGGACTGCTCCTTGAAATAGGCCAGGCTCGGCGGCAGCCAGAGCAGGACGACGCCGATGAGCAGGGTCGCCCCGATGACCCCCAGTCGCGGGCCGCGCAGGATCAACGGCACCCCGCCGATGAGTCCGACGGTGGTCAACCAGGCCCGCCCGGCCAGTTTCCCGCGGGCCAGGCGCCAGGCACCGTAGCCGACGCCCAGCCCCAGCAGGGCCAGCAGCACCCCCAGGGCCACGAGGCCCGAGGGGCCCCGGTCCTCCAACAGTTTGGAGTTCCCCCACGAGGCGATGCCCAGCCCCAGCAGAGCGGCAGCCAGCACGGTCCACCAGCCGACGGCCAGGCGCAGGGTCAGGGGTAGTTTCTCCACGCCTGCCAGCCTACTGGATGTGCCCAACCGCACAGCGTCCGGCCCGTCCTCACGCCGGTCCCTGCTGTAGACTGGGATCTCACCGATATCCGGCTTCCCTCGCATCCTGCCCAATTCTTGAGGCAGGAGCTCATCGTGTGTGAGTCCGCAAAACAGCGGGCAGTTCCTTCATAGGGGAGCGGCCGGACTGGTGTTTGAGTCCGAATGTGCCGCGGATCCCGTCTCGAACCGAGCCCCGGGTTATCCGCCCCTATGAATGAGGTAATGCCCCGTGTCTTCAGACATGTCCACCAACACGCCCGAATCCGCCTCCGAAGAGACCCCGGTGAAGTTCTCCGACCTCGGGATCGATGGCCGCGTCCTGGCCGCCGTCGAGGACCTCGGCTACGAGACCCCGACCCCGATCCAGGCCGCCACCATCCCGATGCTCCTGGACGGCCGCGACGTCGTCGGGTTGGCCCAGACCGGCACCGGCAAGACCGCGGCCTTCGCGATCCCCGCCCTGTCGAGGATGGCCGAACTGGCCGACCAGAACGGTACCGCCCGCAAGACGCAGGTGCTGGTCCTGGCCCCGACCCGCGAACTCGCGTTGCAGGTCGCCGAGGCCTTCACCTCCTACGCCAAGCACATGGGTGACTTCACCGTGCTGCCCGTCTACGGCGGATCCCCCTACGGCCCGCAGCTCTCGGCGATGCGCCGCGGGGCGCAGGTCGTCGTGGGCACCCCGGGCCGCGTGATCGACCACATCAACAAGGGGTCCCTGGACCTGTCGCATCTGCAGTACGTCGTCCTGGACGAAGCCGACGAGATGTTGCGCATGGGCTTCGCCGAAGAGGTCGACAAGATCCTCGAGGCCACCCCCGAGGAGAAGCAGGTGGCCCTGTTCTCGGCCACGATGCCCGGCTCCATCCGCCGGATCTCCAAGCAGTACCTGCGCAACCCGCAGGAGGTGTCGGTGAAGTCCTCCACGACCACCGGCAAGAACACCCGTCAGCGCTACGTCCAGGTCATGGGCGCGCATAAGCTCGACGCGATGACCCGGATCCTGGAATCCGAGGCCCATGAGGGCGTCATCGCCTTCGTGCGCACCAAGATGGCCACCGAGGACCTGGCCGATAAGCTCAAGGCCCGCGGGTTCACTACGGCCGCCATCAACGGCGACATCCCGCAGCAGCAGCGTGAGCGCACGGTCGAGAACCTGCGCAGCGGCAAGATCGACATCCTGGTCGCCACCGATGTCGCGGCCCGCGGCCTCGATGTCGAGCGCATCAGCCACGTCTTCAACTACGACATCCCGCACGACACCGAATCGTACGTGCACCGGATCGGCCGCACCGGCCGTGCCGGCCGCCAGGGTGACGCGATCCTGTTCATGACCCCGCGCGAGAAGCACATGCTGCGCTCCATCGAGCGGGCCACGCGCCAGCCGGTCGAGGCCATGACCCTGCCCAGCATCGACATCGTCAACGACAAGCGCCTGGAGCGCTTCGCCGGACAGATCTCCGAGACCCTGGCCTCCCAGGAGCTGGGGGTCTTCCGCAACCTCGTGGAGAAGTTCGAGGCCGAGCACGACGTCTCGGCCGTGGAGGTCGCCGCCGCCCTGGCCCATATGGCCCAGGGGGGACGCCCGCTGCTCATGGAGGAACTGCCGACCCCGCCGGCCAAGCAGGCGCGCATGTCCAAGGGCGCCAAGGACGGCTTCGGTTCCCGCGGCCCGACGCGCGCCCTCACCGAGGGCAACGCCACCTACCGCATCGCCGTCGGACGCCGTCAGCGCGTGATGCCGGGCTCCATCGTCGGCGCCCTGGCCAATGAGGGTGGCTTCAATTCCGGGCAGATCGGCGGGATCGACATCCGCGCCGACCACACCCTGGTCGAACTGCCCGCCGAACTGTCCAAGGACCAGTGGAACTCGCTGTCCCGCACCCGGATCGGCGGCGAACTGATCCGCCTGGAGCTCGATACCGGCCGGGCCCCGCGCCGTGACCGCGAAGGCGGCGGCTACCGCAAGGACCGTGGTGGCTTCGACGGAAACCGTGGCGGTGGAGGCCACCGCAAGGACGAGGGCGGCCGTGGCGGATACGGCGGATCCCGCAAGCCGCGCAGCTCGCAGCGCAGCTTCGAAGGCGGCCGCGGCCGCAGCTAGCAGCGCCCGGCGTCCCGCGGGTCGGGAGCGCCGGAACCACCCTGTCCGGAGGCCGGGCGTCCCCCCGGGGAACGCCCGGCCTCCGGCGTTCGGGACCGCAGCCCTGTGGGCTGTGTCACGACGGCCGTCTCGATTTCATCCGGGCGGCAAATGCTGGTAATGTTTTTCTCCGTTGCCCCCCTAGCTCAGGGGTAGAGCGCAGTCTTGGTAAGACTGAGGTCACGGGTTCGAATCCCGTGGGGGGCTCTGAATGGAAAGCCCGCGTCCGTGTCGACTCGAAAGAGGAACCGACGCGGCGCGGGCATTTCACATTCGTGGCGGTGTAGCTCAGCTGGTTAGAGCGCACGACTCATAATCGTGAGGTCCCGGGATCGAGTCCCGGCACCGCTACCCACAGGAATCCGTCCCGTTCGCGGGGCGGATTTCGTCGTTAACGCCCACCCCCACCTGTCCGGCGCCCCTCTATGCTGGAGGGATGGAATCACCGGCCCTGCTCAGTGGCGGCATCGAATGGCCGGCCGACGGCTCCACCCCGCGGTGGGACCTGCGCACCCGTCATGGGGAATCGGCGGACCTGGTGTTGGAGCCGGGAACCCGCTGCTCCTTCGCGGTGGCTCCGGGACGCTGGTGCCTGGGCCATGTCCTGGTCCACGCGGTCGGGGGCTGGGAACACGTCGAGTGTCCCCGGGCCTCCCGGGCCGAACGCGGCACCCAATGCGGGCCCTGCCTGGCCCTGGACCAGGCCCGGTACATGCACGACTTCCACCGGTCGGGGATCGCCCCGCCGGGCCTGCGCGAGTACCTGGCCCGCCCGCAGTGGCTCTACGTCGCCACCTTCGCCCACGGGGCCTCCAAGGTCGGAACCGCGGGGGAGGGGAACAAATGGCGCCGGCTCGCCCAGCAGGGGGCCGTGGCCGGCACCTATGTGGCACTGGTCGCCGACGGACGCCAGGTGCGTGTGCTCGAGGACCTGGTGACCGGACGGCTGGGGCTGGGGCAGGCCGTGCGGGCCTCCGCCAAGACCGCGGGATTATGCGAACCGGGCCAGGGCGGGCCCTCGGCGGCCGGGGTGTACGACGCCGTCTCGCTGGCCCGGATGCACCGCAGCGAGGTGGAGCGCGTACTGGCCCTGATCGCCGAGGATCGACAGGCGCGGGAGTTGGGCATCGAGCCCGCCGACGAGGCCTTCGTGCCGCCCCGTCCGGCCGCCGCGATGCTGTCGGCCTGGGACGCGGGGGAGCTCTACCCCTACCCCGGGTGGCTCAGCGCCAGCACCCACGGATTCGTCGTGGACTCCGTCCTGGGCCAGAGCCTGGGGGTGCGGCTGGAGGGCTCGGACCGGCTCTACGCCGCCGACGCCGCCGTGCTCAAGGGCCGCCGGGTCACCCCGGGCGAATACACCACCGCCATCCCCGCGGCGCAGGACTCCTTGTTCTGAGCCCGATACACTGGAGGACATGATCAGCACACCCTGGGAATCGGCGTCGGGCCTGTACAAGCTCCTGGTGATCGCCTCCATGTCCATCTCCGGGCTGGGCATCATCCTGGCGTTGTTCGGCGCCAACACCACCAACCGGCCGCTGATGTATACGGCGGTCGCCATCATCCTGCTGGGCCTGCTGACCCATGTGACGGGGCTGGTGGTGCGCAGCCGCGACGTGAAGGTCTATCGGCAGCAGCATCCGCC
This sequence comes from Arthrobacter sp. AOP36-A1-22, assembly GCF_052377615.1. NCBI lineage: Bacteria > Bacillati > Actinomycetota > Actinomycetes > Micrococcales > Micrococcaceae > Arthrobacter > Arthrobacter sp. AOP36-A1-22. The sequence goes on along the minus strand of NZ_JBQSWX010000001.1, from coordinate 86,380 downwards.
CACGCCGAAACAGAACCCGGGACGCTAGGGCCCGGTCAGCTGGCCTCGTCGGCCTCCCGGTTCTCCCGGACATGCTTGCGGGCATGCTCGATTGCCGGTTCGAGCTCATCGAAGGAGTGGCGGTAGTGCCGCAGGGCGCCGATGACCCCGACGGTATCGGCCAGCTGGAGGTGTTCGGGTTTGATGCCCTTGATGAGCACGGTGATCCTGCGTCGTTCCAGGGCCCCGATGATCTCCACCAGGGCGTGGGCCCCGGTGGCATCGAGCATTCGCAGCCGGGACAGCCGCAGGATCACCACCTCGACCCCCGTGACCGATTGCAGGTCCTGCAGGATCTTCTCCGCGGCCCCGAAGAACATGGCCCCGTCCAGCCGGAAGATGGCGATGCGTTCGTCCCCGCCCACGGCGGGACCCTCCAGCGGTTCCCGGGCGACGCCCGAGGACCTGGCCACGGTGCGCAGGGCGAAGAAGGCGGCCACGAGCACACCGATCTGGATGGCCTCGATCAGGTCGAAGGCCACGGTGATGACCGCGGTGATCACGAACAGCGCGGCGTCCGCCCGGCTGGAACGCAGGATCGAGGTCATGGTGTGGCGGGAGACCATGCGGGTGGCGGTCACCATGAGGATCCCGGCCAGCACGGCCAACGGGATGCGCCCCACCAGCTGCGAGCCGGCATAGACGACCACCAGCAGCAGCAGGGCATGGACCATGGAGGCCAGCCGGGTGCGGGCCCCGCTGCGGACGTTCACCGCGGTCCGGGCAATCGCCCCGGTGGCCGGCATGCCCCCGAAGAGCCCCGCGGCGATCGATGCCAATCCCTGTCCGAAGAGCTCGCGATCGGGCTGGTACGGGCCTGTGGCGGAGCCGCTGGGGCCCACCAGGCCGGCGGCGACCCGCGCCGAGAGGAGTGATTCAATGGCGGCCAGGGCCGCGACGGCCAAGGCGGGGCCGGCCAGGTCGGTGATCAGGGGCCAGGAGAATCCGGGGATCGAGGGGGCACTCAACGCCGAGGGCAGTTCGCCGATGCGGGGAATGTCCAGCTGCAGCCATTCGGCAGCGACGGTGATCAGCACGACGGCGGCCAGGCTGGCGGGCAGCCCGGGGTGGATCCGCGGGCCGAACACCATCAGGGCCGCGACCAGCAGCACGATCGAGCCGGTGATGGCCGCGGTCGGCCACACGGATCCGGAGGCGGCCAGCCAGGCGGCCACCGCGGTGTTCAGTCCCGGCGGGGCCGTGGTTCCGGTGGCCAGCGGCACCTGTTGGAGGAAGATGATGGTACCGATGCCCAGGGTGAACCCCTCCACCACGGGCCACGGGATGTAGGCGACGGCGCGGCCCATCCCCAGGAAGCCGGCAGCCAACACGATCACTCCGGCCATGATCGAGAGCAGGGCGATCGAGCCGGCCCCATGGGCGGCGACGATCGGGGCCAGGATCACCACCATGGCCCCCGTAGGACCGGAGACCTGCACATGGGAGCCACCCAGGACCGCTGCCACGAATCCGGCGACGACGGCGGTGACCAGCCCGGCCGCTGCCCCGACCCCCGAGGTGACTCCGAAGGCCAGGGCCAGGGGAAGGGCCACGATGCCCACCGTCACCCCGGCCAGGAGGTCGACCCGCCAGGAGCCGGGCAGTTCGACGTAGTCGTCGACCGTGGGCAGGAACGAGCGGATGCGCTGTCCCGGCCTCATGACCGGCCCGCGTTCATCCGGTCGCCCAGGAAGACCCGGGCGATGTCGAGCAGTTCCGATATCCCGGGGTGGGCGAGGGTGTAGTGGACGTGGCTGGCCCGGCGTTCGGAGGTCACCACTTGGTGGCGGCGGAGCACCCTGAGGTGTTGGGACAGGTGGCTGGGCTCGATGTCCATGCCATGCAGCAGCTCGGCCACCGTGGCCGTGCCCCCCTCGGCGGCACTGAGGATCTCCAGGGCGCGGATACGGGCCGGGTGGGCGAGGGCCTTGAAGAGGTTGGCCTTGATTTCATACAGCGGTCGTTGCTCGTCGTCCAGGAACATTCTGCCTTTCACCACAGGATACCGACATGATGGATTCATTATACCGGACGTGGGTGGGAACACGGGCCGGGCCCGGGGGCCGCGGCCGGCCCGCCGGCTCCCGGTGTCATAGGCTGGAGACCGAGCAGTTCCAGCCACCGACGTGCCTGACAGCGAGGACACCATGAGCATCAATCCAGCCCTTCAGGGGCGCAGCTATCCGGCGGGCGGGACCTACGTGGTCTCCCGGGAGAAGATCCGCGAATTCGCGACGGCCACCCACGCCACCCACCGGGCCCACTTCGACCTCGAGGCCGCCGCCTCGCTCGGTCATGCCGAGCTCGTGGCCCCGCCGACCTTCGCGATCATCGTGGCCCAGCGGGCCGATGCCCAGCTGATCGCCGATCCGGAGGCGGGCATCGACTTCTCCCGCGTGGTCCATGCCGACCAGCGCTTCACCCTGCACCGCCCGATCCTCGCCGGGGATGAGCTGGTGGCCGAACTGCATGTGGACAAGGTCCGCGGCATGGGGACCGGTGCCATGATCACCACGCGCGCGGAAATCAGCACGGTGGACGGGGAGTCCGTCGCCACCACCATTTCGTCGATCCTCGTTCGCGGAGAGGAAGCAGCATGAGCCCCATCGACTTCGCCACCCTGGAAAAGGGCCAGCAGATCGGCAGCACCACGGTGCACGTCAACCGGGCCGACCTGGTGCGCTACGCCGGGGCCAGTGGTGACTTCAACCCGATCCACTGGAACGAACGCTTCGCCACCGACGTCGGGCTCCCCGGGGTCATCGCCCACGGCATGTTCACCATGGGTGCCGCCGTCACGCTCGTCGCGGACTGGATCGGCGATCCCGGGGCGGTCATCGACTACCAGAGCCGCTTCACGAAGCCGGTCGTCGTGGAGGATCCCGCGGGCACCAACCCCTCCGAGGCCGACGGCACCGCCCTGGAGGTCACCGGGGTCATCGGGGCACTGGATCCCGAGGCACGCACCGCCCGGGTGGACCTGACGGTCATCGCCGGGGGCGAAAAGGTCCTGGTCAAGGCCCAGGCGTTGGTCGGGTTCTGATGGCCCAGCTGCTGTCCTGCCTGACCACGAACGCGGTCGGGGGACCGGCCGGGACCTACCTCGAGGCGCATACCGAACAGGAGCTCATCGCCGCGGTACGGGCGGCGGACGACGCCGGCCACCGGCTCCTGCTGGTCGGTGGCGGCTCCAATCTGGTCATCTCCGACGACGGGTACCCCGGCACCGTGCTGCGCGTAGCGACCCGGGGCGTGGACATCACCACCGGCCCCGGAGGGGCCCGCATCACGGTCCAGGCGGGACATCCGTGGGACGACGTCGTCCACCGCACCCTCGAGGCCGGCCTGGTGGGCCTGGAAGCCCTCTCGGGGATCCCCGGCTCCGCGGGGGCCACCCCGGTGCAGAATGTGGGGGCCTACGGGACGGACGTGTCCAGGACGTTGGAAACCGTCCGGGCCTGGGACCGGCAGGAGGCGGCCCTGGTGGTCTTCGGCACCGCCGAGCTGGAGTTTGGATACCGCAATTCGCTGCTCAAGGCCACCACGGTGGACGGGTCCCCGCGCTACGTGGTCCTCGACGTCACCTTCGCCCTGGAAACCTCCGAATGGGGGGCACCCATCGCCTACGCCGAACTCGCCCGCACCCTGGGCGTGCAGACCGGCGAACGCGCGAAGGCGGCCGCCGTCCGCGAGACCGTCCTGGGCCTGCGGGCGGGCAAGGGCATGGTGCTGGACCCGGCGGACCGCGACACCTACAGCTCCGGGTCCTTCTTCACCAACCCGATCGTGGATGCCGACACCGCCGCGTCCCTACCCGAGGACGCCCCGCGTTTCGCCGCCGAGGGGGGAACCAAGCTCTCGGCAGCCTGGCTGATCGACCGCGCCGGCTTCGCCAAGGGATTCGGGCTGCCCGGCACCCCCGGCGCCGAACTCACCGGGGGGAGGGCCTCGCTGTCGACCAAGCACACCCTGGCCATCACCAACCGTGGCGAGGCGACCGCCGGGGACCTGCTGGCCATCGCCCGGGCCGTCCGCGACGGGGTCACCGAACGTTTCGGGGTCACCCTGCACAACGAGTCCCTGCTCATCGGCGTCGAACTCTGAACTCGCTGCTCGAAGGTCTTACGGTGGCCCGGAAAGTGGATCGGTGCCCGGTCCAGGAGGCGGGTTGCTTAGCTGATGATCACGTCGGACTGGTCGCCGTAGACGGTCGCGCTGTGCTTGCCGTCTTGGGTGGCCGCGATGATTCTGCCGATTTCGGGGAAGTCCACTCCGACGTTGTCCAGCATTTCGGCCGCGATCAAGTGCAGATCTCCCTCGGGGTCGGCCCTGGCCGCGAGATGGTTGTCCACGTAGAGGACGATGGTTCCCCGCTCGGGGCCTTCCACACGCTCAATCATGTTGTATGGAGCGGCGAAGCCTTCGAGGCTGTGTGCGCCTTCGTTGCTGAGCCAACGGTTCAAGGCGGCCTCGGCTACGGCCTGTTCCATGTAGGGCTCGTCCGGCGGGGTGAAGCTGGGCTGCGCCCAGAGCCGTTCCGGCGTGCCGGTCTCGGTGGAGGGGGCGGCGGCGTTGCATCCGGCGAGTGCGATGGCTGCGACGAGGAGTGGGGCGGCGGTCTGGCCCTTGAGGATGGCGGGTCCTTTCTGCGGTGGTGAATCGGCGTCCAGTCTAGGGGACCGGCCCCGAACTACGGCGGCCGGATCGACTACTTCGCGTGCGGTGGCTACGACCGCGTACACGGCAGCTGCCAACGCGACGACTTCAAAGAGTTCGAGCATTTCCGATGGCACGGTGCCGATCGGATCCCCGGCGCACGACACGGGTGGGGTTCGGGCACGAGGAAATTAAGGTTTCCTCCCCGTGCAAGTCATCGTGGACTTTTAGGGCTGATCTGACGCATTATTGAGGCATGGAACACGAGACAAGCCTGGAACACGCGATGGATCTGGCCGAAGGCAACATGAAGGAAGCCAAGCGTTTGCTCGACCAGGGCAAGAAGGCCCATGCCGCCGGGGAGATCACGGACGAACGGATGGCCTCGCTGCAACGCCTCTATGACACGGCGCATGAGGACGAGGGGCGCGCCCGCCGCGACACCTGAGTCGACGCGAGCAGGTGGGCGTGACCTTGAATGGCGGGGGCACCCCGGGGCGACCCGGTGGTGCCCCCGCCATTGATGTGCCCGGCCCCGGAGGCCACGGGCCCGCCCGCGCTACCGGCCGGTGGGTTCCAGCGGGCTGAAGACCGGGGACCGGCCAGGGGCGAAGACGCCCACCGTGGCCGCAGGTATTTCAACCCAATGCCGTTTGCTCCAATGCAGTTCCAGCGGTTCGGAGGCCACCAACTGGGCATCGTCGGGCAGCATCTCCAGTTCTCCGGTACCCGCGCCGAAGCCGACGCCGACATGCAGGGTCATCGGCCCGAAGGAGTGGTAGAGCGAGGGGGCCCGGACGGTCGTGGCGTCGGGGCTGACCCAGCGCAGGACGTAGAGCCGTTCCCCGTCCGAGGTGGCGATGGTGGCGCGGAACGGTTCGGCCAGGCCCCGGTCCCTCCGGGCCTGTTCGACCCGCAGGATCATCCGGGTCAGCGCCTGCACGGGGTCCGTGGCCAGCCCGTAGGTCAGGGCGAGGAAGAAGCAGACCTCGGTATCGCTGTTGCCCCGGATGAAGGGGTAGAGCTCCGGGTCCACGTCGAAGGTCAGTTCACGTTTGACCGCGCTGAACCCGTTGATGTCCCCGTTGTGCTGGAACATCCACCCGGCATGGACGAAGGGATGGCAGTTGTCCTGCGCGATGGTCCCCCCGGGGGCGGCCCGCACATGGGCCAGGAAGCACCCCGAGGAGATCTGCGCCGCCAGATGGCGGAGATTCCGGCTGTCCCAGGCGGGTGTGATCTCCCGATACTGCCCCAGCGTGCCGTTGACGCCCGACCAGGCCAGCCCGAACCCGTCCCCGTTGGTGGGGAAGGCATGGTCGCGGAACTGGGAGGAGATCTCCAGCGAAGGCAGCTGGAGATCCCGGGCAAGCAGGCTCTGGTCCAGCAGTGAGTGGTTGGGCCTGGTCAGGACGGTATCGAGGGTGATGGGCGAACCCATGTAGGCAATCCAGCGGCACATGGCCACCTCCGCAACTGGTTGGTCAGGCCAGTCTGGACCCGGACCTCCGTCCAGGCAACAGGCGGGGTGGCGGGGTGCTTAAACAGCGACGACGGCTGCCCTGGGGGCAGCCGTCGTCGTGGAAGGTCCGGGGACTAGAGGCGACCCAGGGCGATGGCCAGCATGCGGCGCAGCGGTTCTGCCGCGCCCCAGAGCAGCTGGTCACCCACGGTGAAGGCCGAGAGGTACTTCGGGCCCATCTCCATCTTGCGCAGCCGGCCGACCGGGATGTCCAGCGTTCCCGAGGCGGAGACCGGAGTCAGCTGCTCCATGGTGGCCTCCTTGGAGTTGGGGACCACCGTGGCCCACTCGTTGTCCTCGTCGAGGAGGCGTTCGATCTCCGCCAGCGGCAGGTCCTCGGTCAGCTTCAGGGTCAGTGCCTGCGAATGCGAGCGCATGGCGCCGACGCGGACGCAGAGGCCGTCGAGCATGATGTGGTTGTCCGCGGTGGTCCCGAGGATCTTATTCGTCTCGGCTCCGGCCTTCCACTCCTCCTTGGACTGGCCGTTGCCCAGATCGGCGTCGATCCACGGGATGAGCGAGCCGGCCAGCGGGACCCCGAACTCGGAGGCGTCCAGGTTCGCGCGCTGGGCCTCGAGGACCTTGCGGTCGATGTCCAGGATGGCGGAGGAGGGATCGGCCAGCTCGGTGTCCACGGCGGACTGGATCCCCCCGAACTGGGTGAGCAGTTCACGCATGTGGCGGGCCCCGCCTCCGGAGGCCGCCTGGTAGGTCATGGCCGTGCCCCATTCGACCAGCCCGTTGCGGAACAGTCCGCCCAGGCCCATGAGCATGCACGAGACGGTGCAGTTGCCGCCGACGAAGTCCAGGGTGCCTCCGGCCAGGCCGGCGTCGATGACGTTGCGGTTGACCGGGTCCAGCACGACGATCGAATCGTCGTTCATGCGCAGCGTCGACGCGGCGTCGATCCACAGGCCCTTCCAGCCGCGGGCCCGTAGTTCGGGGTGCACGCGCTGGGTGTAGTCACCGCCCTGGGCGGTGACGATGATCGGCAGCTTGGCGAGCTGGTCGACGTCGTACGCATCCTGCAGGACGCCCGCACCCACGGCGAACGAGGGGGCCGGGCCACCCGGGTTTGAGGTCGAGAAGAAGACGGGGTCGATGCCCTCGAAGTCCCCTTCGTCGAGCATGCGTTGCATGAGCACGGAGCCAACCATGCCTCGGTATCCAATGAATCCAACGGTAGAAGTCATTCAACCATCGTACGGCGGGCAGGGGGTCGAACCCCAGTCGGGTTACTTCGCCCGGCCGCCCATGCCGGGCTTCGGGGCCGGATCCAGAGCCTTCCGGCGGGCCGGGGACCTATTGGTCGGAGAGTAGCCGGGCCCGGCGGTTGATGGCCCAGAACGCGCCGAGGGCGAAGGCCTGGGTGATCGTGAACAGCACGATGATCCCGCCGATGACCTGGCCGGTGATGATCATCCAGAGCCCCAGTGCGGCGCAGATGAGCGCCAGCAGGGGGAAGAGCATGAAACCGATCGCGAAAAGCGGTTCCGGCTTGGTCGTCAGTTCCTTGAAGGCTTCCTTCACCTAGCGGCGCTCCCAGAGTTCGTGGCGGTATTCGGTCCCGTTGGCGGCGGTCAGCCACCCCTGGGCGGGTTCGGACAAGGTCAGCGTCCAGGCCGGCGACAGCCGGGGGGCCCGGGTGTCGCCTTCGGCCTCGATGTTGATGACGGTGACCACTGCCGTGTCCGCCAGCGGCTCGTAGGCGGTGTAGACCTCGCCTCCACCGCAGATCCAGATCTCCGCCGAGCCCTCGGCGGTGGCCGCCGCGTCCAAGGCCTCCTGCGGGGACCCGGCCACCGTGGCGCCGGCCTCGGTGGCCTCGGCGGCCGTCCGGTCTTCGGAGGTCAGCACGATGGTGGTCCGGCCCGCGAAGGGGCGGAACTTCGCGGGGATCGAGGCCCAGGTCCGCCGACCCATGATGACCGGATGGCCCAGGGTGGTGTGCTTGAAATGCTTCATGTCCTCGGGCAGGTGCCAGGGCATGGTGCCCCCCTGGCCGATGACCCCGTCCACCGTCTGGGCCCAGATCATGCCGATGCGCGGGCCCGCCCCGGTCTGGTCCGTCGGGGCCGCGTGCGTCACCGCGTCGGCGGAGTGGCGGCTCATACGGCCACCGGGGCCTTGATGGTCGGGTGGTGTTGGTAATCGAGGATCTCGAAGTCCTCGAGCCGGTAGTCCAGGATGGATTCCGGGGTGCGGGTCAGGCGCAGCCGGGGAGCGGGGTAGGGCTCCCGCCCGAGCTGTTCGTTGACCTGGTCGAGGTGGTTGTCGTAGATATGCACGTCCCCGCCGGTCCAGATGAACTCCCCGACCCCGAGGCCGACCTGCTGGGCGACCATATGGGTGAGCAGGGCGTAGGAGGCGATGTTGAAGGGGACCCCGAGGAACGTGTCCGCGCTGCGCTGGTAGAGCTGGCAGGAGAGCTTGCCGTCGGAGACATGGAACTGGAAGAAGACATGGCACGGCGGTAGGGCCATGTTCTCCAGTTCGGCCACGTTCCAGGCCGAAACGAGATGGCGCCGTGAATGCGGATTGGTCTTCAAGGCGTCGACCACCTGGGTGATCTGGTCGATATGTCCACCACCAGGGGTGGGCCAGGACCGCCACTGCACCCCGTACACCGGCCCGAGATCGCCGTTCTCATCGGCCCATTCGTTCCAGATTCGCACCCCCTGCTCCTGCAGCCAGGAGACGTTGGATTCCCCGCGCAGGAACCACAGCAGCTCGGCGGCCACCGATTTGAAGTGCACGCGCTTGGTGGTGATCAGCGGGAACCCGGCGTCCAGGTCGAAACGCAATTGCCGTCCGAAGACACTGCGGGTGCCGGTTCCGGTCCGATCCGGGGACGGGGTGCCGTTGTCCAGCACATCACGGAGCAGATCCTCGTAGGGGGTGGGAATAGCCATGGCCAAAGTCTACCGGCCCTCCGGTGCCTAGCCGGTCCCTGCTGCGATGCCCAGCGACATGGCGATGGGCAGGCCGACGATCAGGAGCAGAAGGATGACGATGGCCCATTTGCCCTTCGGGTTGCCGATGTTGATGGTCAACCCCATCCCCGTCCCCTCCCGTTTGGGAACTAGGATCTGCGGATCGGCCGGGTCGTTGTAGAACAGCCCGCCGGCGACCCACCGGCGTTCCTCGGCGGCTTCGTCCTCATCGGGGTGCAGGCCCAGTTCGACGACGCGGCGCCGGCCCCAGCGCGAACCCCGCCACATGGCCCAACCGATGGGAACCAGCAGGATCGGCGCCAGGAAGACGGCGAACCAACCTCCCACGTGCTCCGGCCTGAGCCAGCCTTCGAGCGCCAGGCCCGCGAACACGGCAGCCAGGGCGATCGAGGTCGACCCCAGGGCGCCGATGGTTCCGCGAATCATCCCCTCGCGGCGGACCAGGCCGTATTCGGAGCGCTTTCTGCGGGCCGGGGACATCGCCGGAACCACAGCGGCGATGAACGCCAGCAGGACGATCATGCCCGCGCCGACCCACAACATGCCGAAGACGGTGCCGGGGGATTTATCCGCAAAGGCATCCGGGGCGCCGGAGGGCCCCCAATGGGTCGGGATCGTCTCGGGCAGCCCCGCATACAGACCCAAGCCGTACAGCTGGGTCCCGACCAGGATCGCCAGCCCCACCAGGTAGGTCAGCCAGATCGGGCCTCGACCGCGGGCCAGGACGTTCTCGGTGATCGTCATCGTCATGGCCTCGATGCTAGTGGTTCCCGGGCTGCCGACCGGCCACGCTTCCCGACGTCGTGTCCCGGCCTATTCGACGACCAGGTCCTGATATTCGGGGTAGCGGTCCAGATAGTCCTGGATGTAGCTGCATTCGACGAGGATCCGGCGCTGTTCGGCACGCAATTCGTCAAGCACCAGGGTGACCAGGGCCCGGGCATAGCCATGGCGTCCATGGGCTTCATCGATGATGGTGTGCTGCAGGGTCACGATCCCGCTCTGCGGATCGGTGCTGTACCCGAGGAAGCCGATGAATTCGTCGTGCTGCCAGAGCGCATACCGGCCACGGTCGTCGTCATGCTCCAGTCGCAGACCCTCGTGGACGATCTTTTCCGGACGCCAGCCCGGTACTGCCTGTGGCTCGTGGTCGGCGGTCACATTACCTCCTGGAACGACGGATAGCTGTGCTCCGACCCTACTCGGCGCACCGCCCGGGCACTACCTGCCCGACGGCGGGGTCTCAGTCGTCAAAGGTCTCGAAGACCTCCACCGACACCGGTTTGCGCAGCTTCGTCACCGGCAGATGCAGCACGACCATGGCGCCGGGGCGCAGGTAGGGGTCCGTCGCCGGTAGGAAACGGGCCAAGGGCCCGGGGAGCCGCTCGGCCATCGCGTCGAACACCAGGGGCAGGACCGGCCGGTGGGTGCACACGGCCTGGGGCACGCCCTTGTTCAACAGCTTCAACACCGCCTTGCGTGCGGTGGACGGGCGGCGCTTGGCCTCATGCTCGGTCAAGGCCGGAACCAGCTTCACACCCAGGTCGTGGCGCTTCAGATACGGGGAGACCGTCTGGATGCAGCGCGTCCACGGGCTGCTGGCCACCCGTTCGGGACGCCAGGCCGACAGGAGCGCATCCACCTCCAGCGCCTGGCGCTTACCGGTGGCGGCCAGCGGACGTTTGCCCTCCTCCTTGGTCCAGCTCGACCGGGGCTTCGCCTTGGCGTGGCGGACCACGATGAACGGCACCGTGGCCAGACGCCCGTTGATGTAGGCGCCCTCGAGGGTGTCGAGCGGGTCGATATCCGAAGGGTTCGTCAACTGACGCCGGGCCTCGGAGGGGGAGACCCACCGGGCCGCATCAACTTCGTGGCCATCGGGTTCGATGCGCTCGCCGGAGACCCGGGCCGCCCAGTAATACACGACCTTCGGTCCGGCCTTCACCGGATAGCGGATGGCCGGTAACGGGATGCCCAGGGTGATGTCCAGCCCCACTTCCTCCCGGACCTCCCGCACGGCGCACTGCGGGAGGGTTTCGCCGTCGTCGAGCTTGCCCTTGGGCCAGGACCAGTCATCATATTTCCCGCGATGGATCAGCAGGACCTCCAGCTCGCCGTCGGAGATCCGCCAGGGAATCGCCCCACCCGCGAGCACCTTGACGGTACCGCCGGTGACCAGTGGGTCATCGGAAGATCCCAGTACCAGTGACATCAGCGGCGGGCCGCCCACCGCTGGCGGGATTCCAACAGCCACGACTGCACGTCGGAGAGGGGCTCCCCGTCCGGGCCGAGGTGATGGCGGGTCCAATCGCCGTCCGAGTCCAGATGCCAGCTGGCCGTGCCCTCGTCGAGGTAGCGGTCCAGGATGCGCTGCAGTTCGGCCACGTCCTCCTTATTGGAGATCCTGACCAGGGCCTCGACCCTGCGGTCCAGGTTGCGGTGCATCATATCGGCCGAGCCGATGTAGATCACGGGGTCCGCGTCGTTGTGGAAGGCGAAGACCCGGGAATGCTCCAGGAAACGGCCCAGGATCGACCGGACCCTGATGTTCTCGCTCAACCCGGGTACCCCCGGGCGCAGCGAACAGATCCCGCGGACGATGACATCGACCTTCACCTGGGCCTGGCTGGCCCGGTACAGGGCATCGATGATGGCCTCGTCGACCATGGAGTTGACCTTGATGACCACCCGGGCTTCGCGTCCTGCCTCGCGGTGGTGGATCTCCTGGTCGATGCGGTCGATCAGTCCGGAGCGCAGCGAGCGCGGAGCCACCAGCAGGCGTTTGAACGTCGAACGCGGTGCATAGCCGGAGAGCTGGTTGAACAGCCGGGACAGGTCCTCCCCGACCTGCTCGTCGGTGGTCAGCAAGCCCAGGTCCTCGTAGTACCTGGCCGTGCGCGGGTGGTAGTTGCCGGTGCCGATATGGCAGTACCGACGCAGCCGGTCCCCCTCACGGCGGATGACCAGGGAGAGCTTGGAATGGGTCTTCAGCCCCACGATCCCGTAGACCACATGGACGCCGGCCTCCTCGAGCTTGCGGGCCCAGGAGATATTGGCCTGCTCGTCGAACCTGGCCTTGATCTCCACCAGGGCCAGCACCTGCTTGCCCGCCTCGGCGGCATCGATCAGGGCATCGACGATGGGGGAGTCGCCCGAGGTGCGGTACAGGGTCTGCTTGATCGCCTGGACCTTCGGGTCGGCGGCCGCCTGCTCCAGGAAGGCCTGCACCGAGGTCGAGAACGAATCGTAGGGGTGGTGCAGCAGGATGTCCCGACGGCGCATCGCGGCGAACACATTGGCCGCCTTGGAGGTCTCCGAGGGGTTCAGGTCCCGGCTGGTGTGGGCCAGCTGCTTGGGATAGTGCAGATCGGCCCGATCGATGTTGGCGATGACCGAGAGCCCGCGCAGGTCCAAGGGGGCCGGCACCGCGAAGACCTCGTCCTCCTCGACCCCGAGCTCACGGACGAGCAGGTCCCGGATCGTGGGGTTGATGTCGCTGGCGACCTCCAGGCGGACCGGCGGGCCGAACCGACGGCGCAGCAGTTCCTTCTCCAGGGCCTGGAGCAGGTTTTCGGCGTCGTCCTCCTCGACCTCGAGGTCCTCGTTGCGGGTCACCCGGAACGTGTGGTGCTCGACGACCTCCATCCCCGGGAACAGGTACTCCAGGTGTTGGGCGATCACATCCTCCAGCGGGATGAACCGGGCCAGCCGCCCTGCGGTGTTCCCGGCGCGGGGCCCATCCACCGAGATCAGCCGCGGGAGCATGTCCGGGACCTTCAACCGGGCGAAGAGCTCCTTGCTGCTGACCGGGTTGCGCACGATCACCGCCAGGTTCAGCGACAGCCCCGAGATATAGGGGAAGGGGTGGGCCGGATCCACGGCCAGGGGCGTCAGGATCGGGAAGACCTGGGCGACGAACCAGCGCCGCATCTCCTCCTGCGCCGCCTGGTCCAGCTGCTCCCAGCGGGTGATCACGATCTGTTCGGTGGCCAGGGCCGGGCGCAGCGTCTCGGCGAAGACGTGGGCGTGACGCAGCTGCAGTTCCTTGGCCATGACCAGGATCTCCTCCAGCTGGTCGATGGGGCTGACCCCGGCGGCCGAGGGGACGGCCAGACCGGTGGCGATGCGCCGTTTGAGCCCGGCGACGCGGACCATGAAGAACTCGTCGAGGTTGGAGGCGAAGATCGACAGGAAGCTGATGCGCTCCAACAGGTACAGATCGGGGTCCTCCGCGAGCTCGAGCACGCGGGCATTGAAGTCCAGCCAGCTGACCTCGCGGTCCAGGAAACGATCGAGGGTGAAATCCCCGTCCGGGCCCAGCGGCGGGTCGAACAAAGGCAGCTCGATCCGGTCCTGGGTGGCCCTGGCCGATGGCACATCACCGTCGCCAAAGCTTGCTGCGGCTACGGAGGTGCTGTCCATCGGGTCTGTCCTAACGTACAAATCTGTGCAGTGGGGCATGCTCCGTGGCGCCCACGATTCCGGCGCGGGGGCGACGGTGCATGCCTGCCTTACTTTACCCGGCGGCCGCCGTACCGTGCGCGTACATCACGTCCACGTCCCAGCGGGTGAAACCGAGCTTGTTGTAGAGCCCGACGGCGGCGGTGTTGTCGGCGTCGACATAAAGCATGACGGCCTGCAGCCCGCGGGAGCGCAGATGCTCGATGCCGGCAATGGTCAGGGCCCGGCCCAGTCCCGTGCCCTGGGCCGCGGGGACCACCCCGACCACGTAGACCTCCCCGAGGCTCTGATGGGCACCGGTGGCACTGTCCTTCAGCGGTGGGTGGACCTTCGTCCAATGGAAACCGGCGATCGAACCGTCCCCGGCCTCGGCGATCAGGAAGCCCTCGGGATCGAACCAGTCCTCCTCCATCCGGGCCAACAGATCGGCCTTGGTCATCGACCCCTGCTCGGCATGGTCGACGAACGCGGCGGCATTGGCGGCCAGCCAGGCGTCCTCGTCCTGCCCGGGGACGAAACGGCGCAGCCGATATCCGGCAGGCATCTCGGCGGCGGGAAGACCGGCATCGTGCATCAAACGCATGCGCCATAGTTCGCGGACGGGCACGAACCCGTGGCGTTGGGCCAACCGGGACGCCGCGGCATGGTTGCCGTGGGACCACGCCTGCATCGCCTCCAGCGGGGATCTGGCATCGAGAGCGGCCAGCAGGGCGGCGCCGATCCCGTCGTTGCGGTATTCGGGGTGGACGACCAGTTCGAGGGTCCCGGAGGCGGAGTCGGCAGTGGAGACCGCCACGGCGACCCCGACCAGCTCGCCGGAGACCGCCCCGTCGTCGTCGCAGAGCCAGGCGGTGACGACCATGAGGCCCTCGGAGGCCTCCCCGGTACGCAGTTCCACGATGGTCTGGTCGCTCAGCGGCGGGTTGCCGTCACTGTCCTCGGCCTCCGCCGACAGGTGGGTGATCCGACGCAATAGGTCCTGATCCGGCCTGCCGTTGGCAAGGGTGATGGTCCAATCGGTGTTCTGGGTCGCGCTCATGCACCCAACCTATCCCCGGTGGGCCCGCTTGTGCAGTCCGCGACTCCCCGTCGGGGCGCGTCGTGCTCCGAAGTCGCCCGATGGACAGGGTCCCCGTGCTGCCCTCGACCGGGCCGATGAGGCAGGATGTAAGGCGTGAGAACCAAAACCTTTGCCACGGCCTCGCTCGTGGCGGTCGCCGCACTCGTCGCCGCAAGTTACGTCGGTCCGGCAGAAGCCGGAAGCTGGGCCATCTGGGCGGTGGTCTGCGTCAGCGTCCTGGTGTTTGCCTGGGGCTACCCCCGCCTGGTGGGCCTGCCCGCCCCCTGGCCCCTCAGCGCGGTGATCGCGCTCGCCGGCCTCGGGGCGTCGACGGCGGCGACCGTGGCCCCGATGCCGTCCCCGCTGCAGTGGATGGGCGCCTTCGGTGCCCTGGGAGTGATCCTGGTCTTCGTGACCCAACTGCTGCGCGGGACCGGCCAGCGGCAACGACTCGAATCGACCCTGGGTGGGTGCGCCGGCGTGCTGGTCGTGGTGTTCGGCAGCGGGTGGGTCGCCGCCGACCGGCTGGCCCCCAACGCCGGCAACGGGTCGATGATGCTGCTGTCGGGACTGAGCATCGCCGCCGCCGTCCTGGTCAGCGCCATCCCCTGGCCCGAACGCCTGACGGCCCCGCTGGGCTGGCTCGCCGCCATCTTGGTGGGTGGGGTCGCCAGCGTCCTGGTCGTCGATGTCTCCGTGATCCCGGCCGTCGTGGTGGGGGCCGTGGTGGGGTCGGTCGTCGTCTGCTTCCACGTCCTGGTGGTCTCGGAGGCACAGGTGCTGCGGGGCGGATCCTTCTCCACCGTGGCACCGGGCGCTCCCGGGGCCACGGCCGGACCCCGGGACGACGTCCTCGGGATCGCGGCTTCCCCGTCGGCGGAGCAGGGCACGGTCGCGGGCAAGGACGCCGGGGTGCTGGGGATCCGGGGCGCCATTGCCGTCGGTGTGGCCTGCGTGATCGCCTCGGGGGCGCTGGTCTACTACGTGGAACGAATGCTCCTGCACTGAGCCCGATCCCGCCTGCCGGACACCGAATCCCTTTCACGGCGGCACGGCGTTAGGATGGAACCATGGAATCGAATTACATGGCACTAGAGATCTTCTTCATCACCCTGCTGGTCGTTGCCGGGCTGGGGATGGCCGGCTTCGCCGGTCTGGTCGTCACTCGCCTGTTCAAGGGCCAGAAGTAGCAGGACCGTACTGCATGCCCATTGAGCTACCCACCGACCTGACCCCCGAACTCGTCCCGCTCTCCTGGCTCATCGGCACCTGGGAAGGTGCCGGACGGCTGGGCGAAGGAGAGGGCGACGACGCCCACTTCGTGCAGCGGGTGGAGTTCACCCACGACTCCACTCCCTACTTGTCCTACCGGGCCGAGAGCTGGCTCAGTGACGAAGAGGGCAATAAGTTGCGCCCGCTGGCCACCGAGCAGGGCTATTGGGGACTGGACCGTCCCCTGGAGGACGCCGATGGAGGACCCGGCCTGATCCCCGGCGACATCGTCCCCGCCCTGCGCACGGCCGACGACGTCGAGGCGTTGCGGGCCCCCGAAGGCGGATTCAACATCGTGGTGAACATCGCCCACCCGCGAGGGGTGTGCGAGCTCTACTACGGCAACATCAACGGTCCGCGCATCGAGCTGGCCACGGACATGGTCGTCCGTGGGTCCAACTCCCGGGATTTCTCCGCGGCCACGCGGATGTATGGATTGGTCAACGGCCAGCTCTTCTGGCGTTGGGATGTCGCCGCCGGCGGCGCTGCCTTGGCGGCCCATGCTTCGGCCGCCTTGACGAAGGAGGCATGACATGACGTGGAAATCACCACTGCTCGGACGCGACGGGGCCATCGAAGGCACCGGCATCGATGCCGGTGTCCCCGCCCATTACGGTGAGCCGCTGCCCGAACAACGCCGACTCGACGCCGGGGAAGCCGTCGTGGACCTGTCGCATCGGGGAGTCGTCACCGTCAGCGGTGTCGACCGGCTCTCCTGGCTGAACACCCTCTCCAGCCAGCTGTTGCTCGGCCTGGCTCCGGGGGAAAGCAGCGAAACACTGCTGCTGACCGTGCAGGGACGCATCGAATATGCCTGCCGCGTCATCGACGATGGCGAGACGACCTGGCTGATCGTGGAGGCCGCCGACGCGGCCCCGCTGGCCTCCTGGCTCGACGCCATGCGCTTCACGCTGCGTGTCGAGGTCCACGACGCCACGGCCGACTGGGCCGTGGTCGGCGCCGGAGCCCCGCTCGAAGTACTGGCCGGATTCACCGCCTGGCGGGATCCGTGGCCGGGCATCAGCACCGGAGGCTACGCCTATTCGGCCCCCGAGCACGCTGGCACGGGCCGGGTCTGGATCGAATACCTGGTTCCGCGGGCCGAACTGGAATCCGCCATCGGGCAACTGCCGCTGGCGGGGACCATGGCAGCCGAGGCGCTTCGCGTGGCCGCATGGCGTCCACGGGTGGCCGTGGATGCCGATGAAAAGACCATTCCCCACGAACTGGATCTGCTGCGCACTTCCGTCCACATGGACAAGGGCTGCTATAAGGGCCAGGAGACGATCGCCCGGGTCCACAACCTGGGCCGTCCGCCGCGTCGGGTGGTCTTCCTGCATCTGGATGGCAGCATGCACTCCCATCCGGCCGCCGGAAGCGAAGTGAAACTGGGGGAGAAGACCGTCGGCAGGGTCACCTCCGTCGCCTGGCATTACGAAGCCGGGCCGATCGCGCTGGCCGTCGTGCGACGCAACACCGATCCCGAGGCGGCCTTGACCGTGGTGGATGGTGACGAGGAGTACCCGGTGAACCAGGAAACGATCGTGACTCCGGACGCCGGCCAGGTCGTGGGCCGGGCCACCGGGTTCCTCCGCCCGCGCCGCTAGGCCGGCCCCCCGGGCCGTGCCGTGGGCGTGTGCCTTATTCCCCGCCCAGGCTGGCCCGGGTGAGGGATCCGGAGAGCACGAGCCCCAGGGCATCGGCCAGACGCTGGGCGCCCTTATGGTTCACATCGGCGGCAAACTGGGCCACGAACCCTTCACTGAGGGCGTCGTCGGCGGCCACCGCGGCGATGTAGGTCCCGAGTCCATGCCGCCGCAGCGACGGTGCCGTGAGGACCTTCAGATCGGCGATGAGCCCTTCCCAGACCGAATACCCGGCTCCCGCCAGTGCGGCCCGGCCCTCTTCGGCGACGAGGGTGAAGGCCCGGTCCTGGGCGGAGAGCCGGACCCCGGCCAGATCGTCGCGGGGACACAATTCCTCGAGTTCGACGGCGGTGGAGGCCTCATCGGAGACCAGGGTCGTACGCGATTCCACGATCTCCGGAGGCTGGTCGGCGTGGTAGAGCAGGGATTCGCCCAGCCCCCGGGCCGATCCGTCGCCGTGGTCGCGCAGCAGGCCCAGCAGAACCGCTTCGGCCGCCAGTTCCTCATCGGCGGTATCGGCGGCGGCCTGCAGCAGCCAGGCGGGGCCGCAGAGCACAGATCCGGCACCGAAGCGCAGGAACGTCACCGTCGAGGTGTCCTCATCGCAATGGTTGATCCGCAGCGGGGTGTCCCCGCCCATCGCCACCGAGGCGAGGGCGGAGTCCTCCATGTTCAATCGTCGGGCCCACGCCAAGGCGATGATGGCCAGCGTTCCGGTCTCCAGTTCCATGCTCACCACACTACTGATCGCCGGCCCGCAAGGCCCGTCGGAGCTAGCCGAAGAGCAGCGAGGCCTCGTCGTACCGGTGCTGGGGAACACGCTTGAGGTTGTTCAGCGCCGCCTGGAACGGCACCCGGTGGATGTTGGTGCCGCGCAGGGCGACCATGTTGCCCCAGGCCTTTTCCTCCACGGCGTCCACGGAGGCCATGCCCAGCCGGGTGGCCAGCACCCGGTCGAAGGCGCTGGGAACGCCGCCGCGCTGGATGTGTCCGAGTACGGTGGCCCGGGTTTCGATGCCGGTATCGGCCTCGATGCGGTAGGCCAGCTGGTCCCCGATCCCGCCCAGCCGGGGGCGGCCGACGGAATCATGGCCACGATCCGAATACGCTTCCTGCGCACCTTCGGGGACGAACCCCTCGGCGACGACGACCAGGGGGGCGCGTCCGCGGTCCCGGGCTTCGAGGACCCAGGCGTTGATCTGTTCCATGGTCGTGTGCTGCTCGGGGATGAGGATCGCGTGGGCCCCGGCGGCCATGCCGCAGTGCAGGGCGATCCAACCGACATGGCGGCCCATGACCTCGGCCACCATGCAACGGTGGTGGGATTCACCGGTGGTCCGCAGCCGGTCGATGGCCTCCGTGGCGATGGCGACTGCGGTATCGAAGCCGAAGGTGTAGTCGGTGGCGTCGAGGTCGTTGTCGATGGTCTTGGGGACCCCCACGATGTTCACCCCGGCGTCGGTCAGCCGTTTGGCCCCGGCCAGTGTTCCTTCGCCTCCGATGGCGATGACGGCGTCGACGCCCAACCGGTCCAGGGTCTGCTGGATCTTTTCCGGCCCACCGTGGTCCCCGTCGAAGGGGTTGGTGCGGGAGGTGCCCAGGATGGTGCCGCCCTGCTTGGAGATGCCGCGGACGCGTTCGCGGGGAAGATCGACGACATCGCCTTCGACGACTCCGCGCCAGCCGTCGAGGAAGCCCACGAATTCGTGGTTGTGGCTCTTGATGCCGTTCAGGACCGCCCCGCGGATGACGGCGTTCAGTCCCGGGCAGTCTCCGCCGCTGGTCAGGATTCCGATGCGCATGGTGATGTGTGTGCTTTCGTCGGGTTCTCGTCCCGGTGAGGGACCTTGATCGGAGCGCGACGTTGAGCTCAACACGTCGATGCTAGCAACTGGCCCATGAGACGGCCACCACAGCGACACCTGAACACGTCACACGGCCCGGCCCCGTCCGGGGCCGGACCGTCGGTGCCACTACTGGCGGGCGGTCTTGATGATGCGCTCCAGGGGGAGGGTGTCGTCGTGGAAGGGCAGGAGGAGCCAGAGCACCAGATACAGCGGCACGCCGATGAACGGGAGCACGAAACTGAGCAGGATGGCGATCCGGACGATGGTCACATCCCAGCCGGTGGCCCGGGCGATTCCCCCGGCGATGCCGCCGGCCAAACGCTGCGGACCGCGGCGGAACGGGATGGCCCGCAGGGACTTGTAGACGGATTCCATGGGGATTCCTTTCGTGGTGTGCTGCTGGACAGTGACGCTATCAGGACCGGGAGGGGTGCGTCCGGGAGGCCCGGCGTGCCGCCACGAGACCACCGACGACCAACACGAGTCCGGCCCCGAGGAACAGGATGATGGCCACCGTGCTCCCGGACAAGGTGATGCCGTAGAGGACCGAAACCAGGATCAGTAGTCCCACGGCCAGGACCACGAGGCCGAAGACGAAGGTCCCCAACGGCATCCCCTGGGGTTCCTCGGCCACCAGCGGAGCCTCTTCACCGGGGGCTGCCGCCGGGCCCGGGGAGCGGGGGCCGGTTTCGGTGGGTGCCGTCGTCGGCCAGGGGTCCGAGGCGGGGGACTCCGTGGAGGGGGCGGGCCCGGTGGTGCCGATCGGCGTCGTCGGGTCCCCGGAGGGTTCGATGGGCCCGCTCGGCTGGTCGGGCTGCGTTTCGTCCGGACCCTGGTCGGGCTGGTGTTCGGGGTGGGGGGTGCTCATGGTGTGACCTCCTTGGAGGTAATGTCGATGGAATTGAAGGCCCCGTCGATGTCTAGGTGCAGGACCGGACCATCGGCGTCGGCGTTGAGGTTGATGGTGTCCCCGCTGGCGATGCCCGAGTATTTGCGCACGCCGTCGTCGTCGGGCACCTGGAGCGAATAGAAGGCCGAGTCGGCGGTGATCTTCACCGGGACGTCCTCCGGGATGACGATCTTCAGGTTGCTGAAGACGTTGGTCACCGACAGCTTGGTGTCCTCCTTCATGTCGTTCCCGTACGGAGTCAGGTCAAGGGTCCCGTTGTTGAAGACGTAGGTGTACTCCTGGCCCGACCGTTGCACGACCGGCCCGGGCCAGTTGACGCTCGGAGCATATTGGGCCCCGAGTCCGCTGACCAGCAGGGTGGGGACGAGCAACGCGATCGTGAATCCGGTCAGCGCCCCTCCGCGTAGCGAGCGCAGGGCGGCGCCAACCAGGCCGGCGCCCAACACGGTCAATGCGGCGGCCAGGGCCACGGTGACCTCGCGCCCCCCGTAGTCCAGGATCCCGTTCATCGCGGTGAGGATGACGGACCCGGCGACCAGCACGGCCACGCCCAGCAGGATCGCGACGGTGTGGCCGGGAAGGGCCGGGCGGGCCCGGACCGGGCGGGGTGGGGGTGTGGTGGTCATGGGAGCCTTTCCGGGCTGGGCGGGACCCGCAGCCATTGACGGGGCGGCAGAACCCGGGGTGTCCGGGCCTGCGGGAGGCATGGAGGAAGCCCGCGGGGCTTCCGGGTCAAGGGTGGTCCCCTCCGGCCCGTGGCCGGCCGGGGGGCCTTGCCGGTTGAGGCGGTTCTCCCGACGGGTGGACCGGGTGGAGAAGAACCAGATGATGGCGCCCACCCAGATGGCGGTCCAGATGAGGCTGCTCCACCAGGAGTTGCCGGGGTCGAATCGCCAGCCGCCCAGGAAGGAGGGCCCGTTGACGACCCCGATGACCACGAAGATCAGCGACCCGGTCATCCCGCTGCTCCAGTGGCCGCGTCCTGCCTGCTGGAGGTGGATGCGCCCCTCGGAGTCGGGCAGCAGGGCCCAGGCCAGCCCGTAGAGCAGGAGCCCGACGCCGGAGAAGACGACGACGATCAACAACAGGCCGCGGGACAGTGCGGGGTCGATGCCGAAGCGTCGTCCCAGCCCGGAGGAGACACCACCGATCCAGTGGTGTTCACCGCGCTCGACGCCCAGCCCCCGGAGCCAGCGGAAGAAGGAATTTTCTACAGGTGCGTGATTCATGCTTCCATCCTTGCCCGTCGGGGCTCCCGCCACCATCGGGGTCTGCCCTGAACGCCCCCTGATCCTTCCCCCCATTCCCCTGAGCGGGAGTGGTGAACGGGTCCGGGCATGTTTGTATGGGGTCATGACCGAAACGCGCAGCCGCCCACCCCTGGTGCGTGCCGAACCGCGCGTCCTGGGAGGAGTCTGCGCCGGATTGGCGGTCCACCTGAACCACCCCGTGCGCAACATCCGCATCGGGATGGTCCTGCTGACCGTGTTCGCCGGGGCCGGGATCGTGCTGTACGGCTGGCTGTGGGTCATGGTCCCGTCCCGTGAAGACGCCCTGGAGGAGGCCGAGCGTTCCCGCGCCGGAGGCCCCATCGCCCTGGCCGCCGATGCCGGGGCTGTCCCCGGAACGCAGCGGCAGGGGCCCGCGGCTCCGGGCGCCGCCTCGACCTCGGGGGCGGGGGGCCGGTGGTCCCTGCGGCTGGGGGGCCTGGCAGGGCGCCAGGTCCTCGCCGGCGCGGGCCTGCTGCTGCTGAGCGTGTTGCTCTTCGCCCAGATGCAGGGCCTGGCCGTGGCCTGGGGGCTGATCTGGCCGGCCGTGCTGATCATCGCCGGTGCCGTCCTGGCCTGGTTGCAGCTCGACGCGGGCCGGCGGCGTGGGCTGCGCAAGGCCGCCGGGGCCGAACGCGCCGCCGGAATGGTGCGTCTGGTGGGAGGCGTCGCACTGGTCGTCCTGGGGCTGATCTTCCTGGTCTCGGGGGCGGTGAGTCTTGAGTCGCTGTGGAACGGGGTTTTCGTCGCCGTCATCGTCCTGGCCGGGATCCTGCTGGTCCTCGCCCCGTGGGGGCTCAGGTTCTGGCGGGACTACGAATCCGAGCGGGCGAATAGGGTTCGGGTGGGGGAACGGGCAGAGATCGCCGCGCACCTGCACGATTCGGTCCTGCAGACCCTGGCCCTGATCCAGATGCGCGCCGGTGACGAGGCCCAGGTGCTTCGCCTGGCCAGGGCCCAGGAACGGGAACTACGTCAATGGCTCTACCGGGAGGCCCCGGCGGCGGCAGGGGGCATCTGCGCGGACATCCGGGCTGAAGCGGCCCGGCTTGAGGAGTCCCATGACGCGGTGATCGAGGTGGTCGCCGTCGGGGACCTCGAGGGCCTTGAAGGGCACGACGCCGTGGTGCAGGCCGCCCGTGAAGCCATGCTCAATGCGGCCAAGCATGCCGGCGGGACCGTGGCCGTCTACGTGGAAGCCTCCCCGGAAGGAATCGATGTCTTCATCCGCGATCGCGGAACGGGGTTTGATCCGGAGGCCCTGGAGCAGGACCGCCTGGGGGTCCGCGAATCGATCATCGGGCGCATGCAGCGCAACGGCGGGACCGCCACCATTTCCAGCAATACCGGGGGCACCGAGGTGCACCTGTCCATGAAGCATGAACCAAACGAGGAGTCGAACCGGTGAATACGCTCGAACCGGCCGCGGCAGCGCGGCGGACCAGGGTCGTGGTGGTCGATGACCACGCAATCTTCCGTTCCGGACTGAAATCCGATCTGGACGATCGGCTCCAGGTGGTCGGGGAGGCCGCCACCGTGGAAGAAGCCATCAGGATCGTCACCGCACAACGCCCCGACGTCGTCCTGCTTGATGTGCACCTGCCAGGAGGCCGTGGCGGCGGCGGTGCCGAGGTGTTGGCCGGATGCACCGCATTATTGGCCGACGTGCGCTTCCTGGCGCTGAGCGTCTCGGATGCGGCCGAGGACGTGGTGACCGTCATCCGGGCCGGGGCGCGCGGCTACGTGACCAAATCCATTTCGGGGGCCGAGATCTCCGATGCCGTGATCCGGGTGTCGGCAGGGGACGCGGTGTTCTCCCCGCGGCTGGCGGGTTTCGTCCTGGACGCCTTCGGGACCCAGGCCGGGGTCAGCGCCGAGGACGAGCTGGACCTGCTGTCCGCCCGGGAATTGGAGGTCATGCGCCTCATCGCCCGCGGCTACACCTATAAGGAAGTGGCCAAGGAGCTGTTCATCTCGGTGAAGACCGTTGAAACCCATGTCTCCAAGGTCCTGCGCAAGCTGCAGCTGTCCAACCGGCATGAACTCACCCGATGGGCCGTGGACCGCCGGATCCTCTGACCCACGGCCCGGCGCCCCACCGGGTGGTCACGGCTTCTAGGAAGCCCGGCCCAGCAGCTCGGCGATCCGGCCGATGCCTTCGGCGAGGTCCTCATCACCGAGCGCGTAGGACAGACGCAGGAAACCCGAAGGTCCGAAGGCCTCACCGGGGACCACCGCCACTTCTGCCTTTTCCAGGATCAGTGCCGCGAGTTCGGCCGACGTCTGCGGGCGGACCCCGTCGATCTCCCGGCCCAGGAGGGCACGGACGTCGGCGTAGACGTAGAAGGCGCCCTTCGGGGTGGGGCATTCCACCCCGTCGATGGCATTGAGCCCCGCGACGATGGCCTTGCGTCGACGGTCGAAGGCGGTGCGCATCTCATCGACGGCGTCCAACGGGCCGGATACGGCAGCCAGGGCGGCCATCTGCGGGACGTTGGCGACATTCGACGTCGCATGGGACTGCAGGTTGGTGGCCGCCTTGATGACGTCCGTCGGGCCGATCATCCAGCCGACCCGCCAGCCGGTCATCGCGTAGGTCTTGGCCACGCCGTTGAGGATGACGACCCGGTCGCCTAGTTCCGGGGCCGCCGTGGCGATCGAGGTGAACTTCGCATCGTCGTAGGTCAGATGTTCGTAGATCTCGTCGGTGACGACCCACAGGCCCTTCTCGGCGGCCCACCGGCCGATCTCGGCGACCATTTCCGGCGGGTAGACGGCACCGGTCGGGTTGGAGGGGGAGACGAACACCAGGATCTTGGTGCGTTCGGTCACGGCGGCCTCGAGCTGCTCTGTCGTGACCAGGTAGCCCTGCTCGGGGCCGGCGAAGACCTCCACCGGAACGCCGCCGGCCAGGCGGATCGCTTCGGGGTAGGTCGTCCAATAGGGGGTGGGGACGATGACCTCGTCCCCCGGATCCAGCAGGGTCGCGAAGGTGTTGTAGACCGCCTGCTTGCCGCCATTGGTGACCAGCACCTGGGAGTCCTCCACGGCGTAGCCGGAATCCCGCAGGGTCTTCGCGGCGATGGCGGACTTCAACTCGGGCAGTCCCGAAGCGGGGGAGTAGCGGTGGAATCGTGGGTTGCGTGCGGCGGTGACCGCGGCCTCCACGACATAGTCGGGGGTCGGGAAGTCGGGTTCGCCGGCACCGAATCCGATCACGGGACGTCCGGCGGCCTTGAGCGCCTTGGCCTTGGCGTCCACGGCGAGCGTGGCTGATTCGGCAATCGATCCGATGCGTCGGGAAATGCGTGACATGGGTTCGCTTCCTGGGGTCGGGGGCGTGGGGCCTAGCTGATTCCAGCTTAGCCGCGCTCCGCCGGGCAGCACAGAATGCGTCGGCAGGCCTACGGAAGCAGGCCAATCCGGCGGGTCCGCGGCACAAATCCGGTTCGACTTGTGGGTGGTGAATGCGTAGACTGTTCCCTCGGTGTTGGAATACGCCTCGACGCGGTGTGCTTGAAGGGCCACCACGGCGGGACGGACGACCAATCCGAAGGGTAGTGGCGCAATTGGTAGCGCAGCGGTCTCCAAAACCGCAGGTTGCAGGTTCGAGTCCTGTCTGCCCTGCGCAGTGGCAACCCACATGGTTCATGTGGGGGCTCGGCGAAATCCACGTCACGGTGTGTTGCGGCCGACAGGCCGCGGTGCACCGTGATCGTTTCAAGATGCGAAGAACTCGAATCGAGGCACAGTGACCGAAGCAACAACGGGACGCTCCACGGGCTCCCCCCGAGGCGGCAAGCCCGCCAAGGGCGGTTTCTTTGCGCGTATCGCCTTGTTCTTCCGCCAGGTCATTTCCGAGCTGAAGAAGGTCGTCACCCCGACCCGTAGCGAGTTGGTGAACTACACGCTGACCGTTCTGGGCTTCGTGATCCTGGTGATGCTGATCGTCAGCGGGCTGGACCTGTTGTTCGGAAACGGCGCGATCCTGGTCTTCACCAACCCACCGGAGCAGTAGCGGCTGCCGACATCCTTGAATAAGGGCGACGTCGGCATCCCTCGGCCCAGCCACGATGAAATGTTCTGGTTTACCAGTCAAAGAAAGCAGGAACCGCAGTGTCCGAGCAGGAACTCGAACCGCAGGCCAACGACGACGCCGTTGAGCAGGCAACCGAGGCCGACGCCGTAGAGGCGCCGGTCGATTCCGTCGTTTCGGAACAGACCCCGGCCGCCGAGGCGTCCGAGGAAACCGCGGACGACGCCTCCACCGCCGACGAAGCCACCACCCCGGACGAGGACGAGGCGGAAGCTGAGGCTCCCGAGTTGACCCCCGAGGAGGCCGTCGCGGCCGCCAAGGAGGAGTACCGGACCAAGCTGCGCCGCCAGCCCGGTGACTGGTATGTCATCCATTCCTACGCCGGCTACGAGAACCGCGTGAAGGTGAACCTGGAGACCCGCGCCCAGACCCTGGGCATGGAGGATTTCATCTACGAGATCCAGGTCCCCATGGAAGAAGTCGTGGAGATCAAGAACACGACCCGCAAGATCGTCCGCCGCGTGCGCATCCCCGGCTACGTGCTGGTGCGCATGGAACTGACCGACGAATCGTGGGGCACCGTGCGCCACACCCCCGGCGTCACCGGTTTCGTGGGCAACGCCCATGATCCGACGCCGTTGAGCCTGGACGAGGTGTTCTCGATGCTCGAGCACACCATCGTGAGCGAGGAACCTGCCCAGGAAGGCGGCTCCTCGAAGCCGGGACGCGCCCCGTTCACCGAGGTCAACGTCGATTTCACCGTCGGGGAGTCGGTGACCGTCAACGACGGGCCGTTCGAGACCCTGCCGGCGACGATCAGCGAGATCAAGCTCGAGTCCCAGCAACTCGTGGTCCTCGTGTCGATCTTCGAACGCGAGACCCCGGTGACGCTGTCGTTCAGCCAGGTCACCAAGATCCAGTAGGGATCACCGAAGACTTCGTTCCCAGTGCGGCCGCTTTCCGCCGCTGGAAACGACCAGGCCGCCGCGCCACGGCGGCCACCACCCCGGGACACGCTCCTGTGTTCCGCGGGAAACGCAATGAGAAGAAGGTCCCGATATGGCCCCGAAGAAGAAAAAGGTTTCCGGCCTCATCAAGCTGCAGATCCAGGCAGGTGCCGCCAACCCGGCCCCGCCGATCGGTCCGGCACTTGGTCAGCACGGCGTGAACATCATGGAGTTCTGCAAGGCGTACAACGCCGCCACGGAATCCCAGCGCGGCAACGTCATCCCGGTGGAGATCACGGTCTATGAAGACCGTTCCTTCACCTTCATCACCAAGACGCCGCCGGCTGCCGAGCTCATCAAGAAGGCTGCGGGCGTCGCCAAGGGCTCGTCCACCCCGCACATCGACAAGGTGGGCAAGCTCTCCGCCGCACAGGTCGACGAGATCGCCAACACCAAGATGGAGGACCTGAACGCCAACAACATTCAGGCCGCCGCCAAGATCGTCGCCGGAACCGCCCGCTCCATGGGCATCACCGTCGAGGGCTAAGACCGCCCGACCGTTTCCGCCTCCCGGCGGCAACACCCACCAAACATCAAAGAACGACGTCGGAAGCCCCCTCCGGTGGCAGCCACCGGCGTCGTAGTGGCAGGGTCCAGCGCGATCCACGAATGACCACGACTGCATAAGGAGAACAAGCAGATGGCAAAGCGCAGCAAAGCATTCCAGGCGGCCGCCGCCAAGATCGATGGCGACAACCTGTACTCCCCGATCGAGGCCATCGCCCTGGCCAAGGAGACCGGCTCACCCAAGACGGACTCGACCGTGGAGGTCGCCTTCCGCCTGGGCGTCGATCCCCGCAAGGCCGACCAGATGGTCCGCGGCACCGTCAACCTGCCGCACGGCACCGGCAAGACCGCCCGCGTGCTGGTCTTCGCCAACGGCGACAAGGCTGAAGCAGCCATTGCCGCCGGCGCCGACTTCGTGGGCTCCGACGACCTGATCGAAAAGATCCAGGGCGGTTGGACCGACTTCGATGCCGCCGTGGCAACCCCTGACCTGATGGGCAAGGTCGGACGTCTGGGCAAGGTCCTGGGCCCGCGTAACCTGATGCCGAACCCGAAGACCGGCACCGTGACCATGGATGTCGCCAAGGCCGTCACCGACATCAAGGGCGGCAAGATCGACTTCCGCGTCGACAAGCACTCCAACCTGCACTTCATCATCGGCAAGGTGTCCTTCGACGCCGAGAAGCTGGCGGAGAACTACGCAGCAGCCCTCGATGAGGTCCTGCGCCTGAAGCCCTCGGCTTCCAAGGGCCGGTACATCTCGAAGGCGACCGTGGCCACCACCTTCGGCCCCGGCATCCCGGTGGACCCGAACGTGACCAAGGTCATCGCCGACGCCTAAACGGCAGAGGCCTCCCCTGCAGGGGAAACAAGGAACCCCCGCACCGAAGGGTGCGGGGGTTCCTTGTCTTTACCCGGGGGACCATGGATGGCTAGACTATTGATTGACAAGTACCAATCAGTGGTTCGACGCAGGTGTCTGCCACACGGAGCGCCAGCGGAAGGCCGCCATGCCAGAACCAACCACGCTGCAGGAACTAGCCATCCCGACCACCCTGGACGGCCCCGGCGGGGCGGCGTTCTCCACCATCCGGGGGCTCTTTCGGCAGGCCGGGATCGAAGAGCTCGGACATGATGACCTCGTGACCGGCGATTCCGTGGAAATCGCCCGGATCCAACCCAGTGCCTACGGCCGGCACCTGATTCAGGTGGCCCGCCGGGGGCAGGGCCCGGAAGCGGAGATCATCGGCGCGGCCGTGGTCTTCCTGCCCTCGGCCGAAAACCGGCAGTCGGCCGACGTCGACCTGGTCGTGGCCACGCGGTGGCGGCGCCAAGGGGTGGGCAGCCGGCTGCTCCGTCGGGTGGCCGACCGGTGTCTGGAACGGGGGCGCACCGTACTGAACCTCTATACCGGCGTCTCGCTGGACCATGGTGGTGAAGAAGCAGCGGATCGGCCCGTGGAGGGGGTGCTGCGACCTGACTCCGGGGCCGGATGGATCAGCCTGGACGCGCCCGGGCCCGCCTTCGCCCATCGACACGGCTTCACCCTGGGACTGGTGGACCGTGGCAGCAGGGCCGGGATCGGAATCGATGATGACGCGGCCCTGGCGTCCCTGGAGGAGCGGGCCTCCGCCTCCGGGACCGGCTATGTCCTCGAATCGTGGACGGGGCCGGTGCCGGACGACGACGTGGCCGACTACTGCCGGATCATCGAGCGCATGGATACCGACCCTCCGGCCGGCGGGCTGAGCTTCGAACCCTCACGGTGGGATGGCCCGCGACTGCGCACCATGGAGGCCCGGCGACGGAACCAGGGGACCACCTCGGTGGTCACCGTGGCCCGTGAACTCGCCAGTGGACACCTGGTCGCCTATACCGAACTGGTGGTGTTCAACGGCCAGGACCACCTCGCTTTCCAGGAGGGGACGCTGGTGCTTCCGGAGCATCGGGGCCACCGGCTCGGCCTGCGGATCAAGGCATCCAACCACCGGCGGCTGCTGCAGGCCCTGCCGCGGGTCGACCGCATCTACACCTGGAACGCCGCGGAGAATTCCTACATGCTCCGGGTCAACGAGGCCCTGGGGTTCTCGCCGTCCATGATGGAAGGCGAATGGGCCAGGACCGGGGACCCGGCATGGCCGAACGACCGAATGGCGCTCGGGACCCGCCCTGGGGGATGATGGAATCGGAGTCCTCGGTGGATCAGCACAGCAGCATCGTCGGGGTCCCGTAGTCCCACGGCGCCGGATGGGGAAAACCCCCTGGCCCCTGGGCGGAGTTCCTTGACCAACACCCCTGGTGACCGTGCGGCACGGGGACTGCTGGTCCCCGGGGCTCCAAGCCAGACGCCGAAGAGCCCCAATGGAGGAGCCTGCCATGCCATCGAGCCAACCACCCCTGCCATCCGGGGAATCGACCTCCACCAGACAGGGGGCCCTCCCGGCGTGGAACCGGTTCGACACCAGCTGGACCCTCGGACTCTTTGGCACGGCAGTGGGTGCCGGGATCCTCTTCCTGCCGATGAACGCAGGTCTGGGAGGGCTGTGGCCGCTGCTCATCGCCACGTTGTTGATCTGGCCGATGACCTACTTCTCCCACCGGGCGCTCTCACGCATCGTCTGCGCCTCACCGAACCCCGGCCAGGACATCACCGGGGTGGTGCGGAACTACTTCGGAGAGAACGCCGGGCGCGTGGTGACGATCCTGTACTTCCTGGCGATCTATCCCATCGTGCTGATCTACGGGGTGGGCATCACCAATACGGTGGAAAGCCTGATGGTCCATCAACTCGGCCTGGAGCCGTGGCCCCGCTGGGTCCTGGCCGGGGTGCTGATCCTGTTGATGTCCTCGGTCATGGTGGCCGGGAAGAAGGTCATGCTGGTCGTCACCCAGTGGCTGGTCTATCCGTTGATCGCCGTGCTGTTGGTGGTCACCCTCCTGCTCATTCCCTCCTGGTCCTTCGAAGGATTCGGTGCCTTCCCCGCAGCCGGCGACTTCGCCATGTCGCTGTGGCTGATGATCCCGGTCCTGGTCTTCTCGTTCAACCATTCCCCGGCGATCTCACAGTTCTCCGTCTCGCTGCGGGAGCGCTACGGGGCGGGGTCGGTGGACAAGGCCTCATCGATCCTCCGCGTGGTCGCCACCCTCCTGGTCGTCTTCACGATGGGCTTCGTCTGGTCCTGCGTCCTGGCGCTGGGCCCCGAGGGGCTGCAGGACGCCAAGGACGCGAACCTGCCCGTGCTCTCGCACCTGGCCAATGTCATGGACATGCCCATCATTGCCTGGCTGGGCCCCGCAGTGGCCATTGCCGCCATCGCCTCCTCCTTCTTCGGGCACTGGCTGGGCGCCGCGGAAGGGGCCACCGCGATCGTGAGGACCATGGTGGACCCGGCCGAGAAACGCCTCAGTGACCGGACCCTGAAGATCGGGGTGAGTGTCTTCCTCATCGTGACCACCTGGGTGGCGGGAATCCTCAATCCGAGCATTCTGGCATTGATCGAGTCGTTGGCCGGCCCCGTGATCGCCGCGGTGCTCTACCTGATGCCGATGTATGCAATTCATAGGGTTCCGGCCCTGGCCCGGTTCCGGGGGAGGGCCTCCAACGTCTTCGTGGTCATCGCCGGCATCGTGGCCGTCGGCGGAATCCTCATCAGTCTGCTGCGCTGATCCCTCCGGGGGCGCCTTCGTGATCTCGAAGGCGTCCCCGGAGTCGATTTGGAACTGCGGCCCGTCTGCGGATAAACTAAGGGAACCAAAGACCGTCGGTCGGTGGTGCCCCGTGCCAGCATGGGAAACCATCCGAAAGTCCCAGCTAATGGGCGGCCTACGCAGGTGAACGAAGACTTTCCTTCCCGCTCGACCCGTCGTCAGGAAGTTGAAGCCCCGTGCATCTGCGCGGGGCGTTTTTTATGCCAGCCCTTCCGGGCTCGTGGACCGGTCAGACCGACTCGTAAACAATCCCCGGAAGGAGGGTTATGGCAACGCAAATCAAGATTTCAGCTGTTCAGGAAATCATCAACGACTTCAAGGAGTCGAGTGCCGCTGTCCTGACCGAATACCGTGGGCTCAGCGTTGCACAGCTCCAGGAGTTGCGCCGTGCGCTTGGTGAAGACACCAAGTTCTCGGTTGTGAAGAACACCCTGACGGGCATCGCAGCCAAGGAAGCAGGCATCGATTCGTTCGATGGCCAGCTTGCCGGCCCGACCGCCATCGCCTTCATCAAGGGCGATGCAGTGGCCGCGACCAAGAGTCTGACGGATTTCGCGAAGTCCAACGAGAAGCTGGTCGTCAAGTCCGGCTACTTCGAAGGTGCGTCCATGGACGCGGCCCAGGTGGTCGCATTCGGTGCGCTCCAGTCCCGCGAACACCAGCTGGCCCGCATCGCCGGTGTCCTGCAGGCGCCGGCTTCGGCCGCAGTCCGCACCATCGACGCCCTGCGCGCCAAGCATGAAGAAGGTGGTGCAGCCTCGGCTCCGGCCGAAGCTCCTGCCGCCGAGGCCGAGGAAGCACCTGCTGCCGACGCTGCCACCGAAGAAGCCTAAGGGCCCTTCAAACCACCGAAAATCTCGTGGCACCCCAGCGTGCCGCCCCACTGAAAGGACGCCACATCATGGCGAAGCTCAGCACTGAAGAGCTCCTTGAGGCCTTCAAGGAAATGACCATCGTCGAGCTCTCCGAGTTCGTTAAGACCTTCGAAGAGACCTTCGACGTCACCGCCGCGGCCGTTGCCGTTGCCGGTCCGGCCGGCGGTGCCGAAGAGGCTGCCGAGGAGCAGACCGAATTCGACGTCATCCTCGAAGGCCCCGGCGACAAGAAGATCGCAGTCATCAAGGAGGTCCGCGCACTGACCTCACTGGGTCTGAAGGAAGCCAAGGACCTCGTCGACGGCGCCCCGAAGGCCGTCCTGGAAGGCGCATCCAAGGATGTTGCCGACAAGGCCAAGGAGGCCCTCGAGGCCGCCGGCGCTGCCGTCACGCTCAAGTAGCAGACAGGCAACACGGGCGCGGCCCCGTCCACCGATCAGGTGGGCGGGGCCGCGCTGTTTAACCGGTGGGCACGACGGGCCACCACTGTGATGCCGATCACATTCTTGAATGCGAAAGTCCTCGCTTTGCTAGCGTGTCAGGTAACGACTTGATAACGCAGGCAAGCGATGACGGGAGTGCATGGCATGGAACACGGCACGACGACACTCCAGCAGCCTGCCCCTGCGGGGACGGACACCACGGCGTCCGGGACCTCCGCTTCCACGGCCACCCCATCCCGCCCTCCGCGCGGAAAAGGGCGCATGGCCCTGCTGGACGGGTTGCGCCTGGTTGCCGCGGTGGGGGTCATCCTCTACCACTACACCGCATGGCACCACGGGTACTGGGGCGTCGAACCGGCCAAAGCCGCCTGGCCATACCTGTCCCGCCTCACGGTGTTCGGGAACATGGGCGTCCAGCTGTTCTTCGTCATCAGCGGTTTCGTCATCCTGCTCTCCGCCTACGGCAAGCGACCGGCACAATTCATCGGTTCACGCGTCGGCCGGCTCTTTCCTGCCTACTGGGTGGCCGTGCTTGCCACCGGGGTGTTGATCTTCTTCATCTGGCCCGTGATGGGCAAGCGACTGACGTTCTCCGACTGGGCCGTGAACCTGACGATGATGCAGCGCGGCTTCAACGTCCCCTACGTCGACGGCGTCTATTGGACGCTCTGGGCCGAGATGCGCTTCTATGGGCTGGTCCTGCTATTGATGATGCTGGGGTGGGTGACCTGCCGGCGGATCCTGGCCTTCGCCGTCGTCTGGCCGCTACTCGGGTTTTTGGCGCCACTGATTCCCAGCAACTTCGTCCGGCAGGCACTGATCCCCGAACACGCTGCCCTCTTCGCCGGCGGCATCTGCCTGTTCCTGATCTACCGTTTCGGGCATACCCCGTGGCGGTGGGCGGCCCTGGGGCTGAACGTGGTCCAGGCCGCTGCATGGACCGGGAAGAAGGGGACCGAGGAAGCCACCAGCCTGGTCGGTTACGCCATCCCGGAACAGGCCTATTGGGGCATTGTCGTCGGAATCTTCGTCGTGATTGCCTTGCTGACCCTCACGCCCTTGAGCAGGGTCAACCTTCCGGGCCTTGCGTTGGCCGGGGCGCTGACCTATCCGATCTACCTCCTCCATGAGATCTGGGGGTGGTGGATCATCGACCAGCTCAGCGGCCACCTGCCCCGGCCCGTGGTGCTGATGATCGCCATCGGCGCCGCCGCGGCCGGCGCCTACCTGGTCTACCGCTTCGTCGAGCAGACCCTGGGCCGCCGCCTCGGTCGGGCGGTCACCAGCGGGGTCGATACCTTGACCTCCCTAGGGCGGAGGGGCCGCGGGTTCGCCGAACGCGTCAGTCGAGTCGATGACCGCAGGCGGCCGGCCGCCCGGGCGGTTCCCCATAACCAGGGAGGCATCACCCGGGGACTCTAGCCGCCGGGGCCGTGCGCCATGATCCGGCCGGCGGCGGGCCACGTCGGGGCAGTGGGCGGAAACCAAGGAGCGGTCCGCGGCAACCAGCCGCGGACCGCTCACTTCCGCCTCGTTCGGGCGGTGCCCCTGCCGGATCAGCCCTCGCGGAAGAGCAGGAGGGCCTCGCCCTGGCCCCCGCCGCCACAGAGGCTGACCGCAGCCTTGCCGGAGCCCCGACGTTGCAGCTCCAGGGCCGCATGCAAGGCCAGACGGGCCCCCGAAGCGCCGATGGGATGGCCCAGGGCGATGGCGCCACCGTGGAGGTTGGTCTTCTCCAAGGGGTAGTCCAGGTCCTTCAGCGACTGGCAGGCGACCGAACCGAAGGCCTCGTTGATTTCAATGAAGTCCAGATCCGATACCGCCCAGCCTGCCGTGCCCAGTGCGGACTTGATGGCATTCGACGGCTGCGAATGCAGTGAGGTGTCGGGACCTGCCACCTGCCCCGGCGCGCCGATGACCGCCAGGACCTGCAGCCCGTGGCTTTGGGCGTATTCGCGCGAAGTCACGACGACGGCCGCGGCCCCGTCGGAGAGCGGGGAGGAGTTCCCTGCGGTGATGGTGCCCTCCTTCGCGAACGCGGAGCGCAGGCCCCCGAGCTTCTGGGCCGTGGTGTCCGGGCGAATTCCCTCATCGGCATCGACCGTCAGTGGATCGCCCTTGCGCTGCGGTACGGAGAGCGACAGGATCTCCTCATCGAAGACCCCGGCCTCGCGTGCCGCTGCCGCCCGGGTGTGTGAGGCGGCAGCGACCTCGTCCTGTGAGGCGCGGTCGATCCCGAGTTCGCCGTTCCTGGTTTCGGTACTCACCCCCATGGACTGCCCGTCGAAGGCATCGGTCAGGCCGTCGTGGTCGACGGAGTCGATGGCTGTGAAACTGCCGTAATTCCATCCCTTGCGGCTGCCCGGCAGGATGTGCGGGGCATTGGTCATCGATTCCTGCCCGCCGGCGATGACGACGTCGGCTTCGCCCAGACGCA
Source organism: Arthrobacter sp. AOP36-A1-22 (assembly GCF_052377615.1). Classification (NCBI taxonomy): domain Bacteria; kingdom Bacillati; phylum Actinomycetota; class Actinomycetes; order Micrococcales; family Micrococcaceae; genus Arthrobacter; species Arthrobacter sp. AOP36-A1-22. The sequence continues at coordinate 51,732 of NZ_JBQSWX010000001.1, read as the reverse complement.
CCAGGCGGGCGGCATCGGTGATGGCGGCCAGGCCCGAAAGGCAGACCTTGTTGATGGTCACGGTCGGAACATCCCAGCCGATACCCGCCTTGATCGAGGACTGGCGCGCAGGGTTCTGTCCACAGCCGGCCTGGACGACATGTCCCATGATCACCGACTGCACATCGGCGGCCGGGACGCCGGCCTTCTCCAGGGCTCCGGTGATGGCGGCGGCACCAAGCTCCACGGCAGTGAAGCCCGCAAGCTGGCCCTTGAGCCGGGCAAAGGGGGTCCGTGCTCCTGAAACGAGGACGGCCTCACGGGGATCGGACATGGTGGTGCTCGCTTTCGCTGGGGGACTACTTCATGTTCAATTATCGTGACGTGGAGCATAAAGACCAAAGCGGGCCGTGCCGGTCCACGGGGCCGGAGGGCTCGAACGTCGGTGGCGGGGGAAGGGAAATTTTTTTCCCGCCTACGGGCATTTTCTCCGCGCATCTAGTATGGTAGACAGATTCTCCGTGGGCGTGTACTGTGGATCTTTGCGTCTTCCCTCTTTCCAATCGGCCTTCATATAGCGGTGGGCCCGATGTTCGGTGGTGTTCCGGGTTCCTCATCCCGGGCGGGGTTGGCGCCGGAAACCTGACGGTCTGTGGAAGGATCCCTCTTGGTCGCCTCGAGCACCTCAAATCATCAAACCGCTAGTTCGGCCCGTACCGCGGAAGCGGCCGGCCGAATTTCATTCGCAAAGATCCACGAACCACTGGATGTGCCGAACCTGCTGGCATTGCAGGTGGAGAGCTTTGATTGGCTCGTCGGCAACGACAACTGGAAGACCCGTCTGGAGACGGCGCGTGCCGAAGGCATCACCAGTGTCGCCGACACGTCGGGCCTGGCAGAGATCTTCGAAGAAATCTCCCCGATCGAGGACTTCCAGGGCACCATGTCCCTGAGTTTCTCGGAGCCGGAGTTCGCGGACCCGAAGTACACCGAAGCCGAGTGCAAGGACCGCGATGCCACGTTCGCCGCGCCGCTGTACGTCAAGGCCGAGTTCATGAACAACAACACGGGTGAGATCAAGCAGCAGACCGTGTTCATGGGCGACTTCCCGCTGATGACCGGCAAGGGCACCTTCATCATCAACGGCACCGAGCGTGTCGTGGTCTCCCAGCTGGTTCGTTCCCCGGGCGCCTACTTCGAGCGCACCCCGGACAAGACCAGTGACAAGGACATCTTCACGGCGAAGATCATCCCGTCCCGTGGTGCCTGGTTCGAGCTCGAAATCGACAAGCGCGACCAGGTCGGCGTCCGGCTGGACCGCAAGCGCAAGCAGTCCGTGACCGTGCTGCTCAAGGCCCTCGGCTGGACCGAAGGGCGCATCCTCGAGGAGTTCGGCCAGTACGACTCCATCCGCACGACCCTGGAGAAGGACGCGACGGAAACCAAGGAGGAGGCGCTGCTGGACATCTACCGCAAGCTGCGCCCGGGCGAGCCGCCGACGGTCGATGCCGCCGAAGCGCTGCTCGACAACCTCTACTTCAACTCCAAGCGCTACGATCTGGCCAAGGTCGGCCGCTACAAGATCAACCACAAGCTCGGAGTCGAGACCCCGCTGGACGCCCCCGACGCATCGGTGCTGAACAACGATGACATCGTCGCGATGATCAAGTTCCTCGTTGCGCTGCACGCCGGTGAAGCGACCGTCCCGGGCGTTCGCAAGGGTGCCAACGTCGACGTCCGCGTCGAGGTCGATGACATCGACCACTTCGGCAACCGTCGTATCCGCGCCGTCGGTGAGCTCATCGAGAACCAGGTCCGCACCGGGCTCTCCCGCATGGAGCGCGTCGTCCGTGAACGGATGACCACGCAGGACGTCGAGGCCATCACGCCGCAGACGCTGATCAACATCCGGCCCGTGGTCGCAGCGATCAAGGAGTTCTTCGGAACCTCCCAGCTCTCGCAGTTCATGGACCAGAACAACCCGCTCGCCGGACTGACGCACAAGCGTCGCCTGTCCGCGCTGGGCCCGGGTGGTCTGTCCCGTGACCGTGCCGGCATGGAAGTCCGTGACGTCCACCCCTCGCACTACGGCCGCATGTGCCCCATCGAAACCCCTGAAGGCCCGAACATCGGCCTCATCGGTTCGCTGGCGACGTACGCCCGCATCAACAACTTCGGTTTCATCGAGTCCCCGTACCGCAAGGTCGTCAACGGCCAGGTCACCGATCAGGTCGACTACCTGACCGCCGACGAGGAACTCGAAAGCATCATCGCGCAGGCGAATGCCCCGATGACCGATGACCTGCGCTTCGCCGAGGACCTGGTCCTCTGCCGTGAGCGTGGCGGCGGCGGCGAGCCCGTGCTCGTGGAGCCGGCCGAAATCGACTACATGGACGTTTCTCCGCGCCAGATGGTCTCCGCGGCCACCGCGCTGATCCCGTTCCTGGAGCACGACGACGCCAACCGTGCCCTCATGGGCGCGAACATGCAGCGCCAGGCCGTGCCGCTGCTGGCTTCGGAAGCCCCGTTGGTCGGTACCGGCATGGAGAAGTACGTGGCGGTCGACGCCGGCGACTCCATCACCGCTGCCAAGCCGGGTGTGGTCACCGAGGTGTCCGCGGATCTGGTCACCGTCATGAACGACGACGGCACCGACTCGGCCTACCCGATCATGAAGTTCGCCCGGTCAAACCACGGCAACGCCTACAACCAGCGGGTGCGGGTCTCCGAGGGTGAGCGTCTGGAATACCAGTCGATCATTGCCGACGGGCCGTCCACCGACAACGGTGAGCTGGCCTTGGGCAAGAACCTGCTGGTGGCCTTCATGTCCTGGGAAGGACATAACTTCGAGGACGCCATCATCATGTCCCAGCGCATGGTTTCCGAAGACGTGATGACCTCCATCCACATCGAGGAGCACGAGGTCGATGCCCGCGACACCAAGCTTGGTGCCGAGGAAGTCACGCGCGATATCCCGAACGTCTCCGAGGAGATCCTGGGCCAGCTCGACGAACGCGGCATCATCCACATCGGTGCCGAGGTCGAGGCCGGCGACATCCTGGTCGGCCGTGTCACCCCCAAGGGCGAAACGGAACTGACCCCGGAGGAGCGTTTGCTGCGGGCCATCTTCGGCGAGAAGTCCCGCGAAGTGCGTGACACCTCCCTGAAGGTTCCCCACGGTGAATCAGGCACCGTCATCGGTGTCCGGATCTTCGAACGCGACAACGACGACGAGCTGCCCCCGGGCGTGAACCAGCTGGTCCGCGTCTACGTGGCCCAGAAGCGCAAGATCGCCGACGGTGACAAGCTGGCCGGACGCCACGGCAACAAGGGCGTCATCTCCAAGATCCTGCCGGTCGAGGACATGCCGTTCATGGAGGACGGCACCCCGGTCGACATCGTCTTGAACCCGTTGGGTGTCCCCGGCCGCATGAACGTCGGACAGGTGTTGGAAATCCACCTCGGCTGGGCCGCGAAGCAAGGCTGGAAGATCGAGGGCGAACCGGACTGGGTGAAGGAACTGCCCAACCTGCCCCGTGAATCCGGTCCCACGACCGTCGCCACCCCGGTGTTCGACGGTGCCGAGGAGGACGAGATCCGCGGATTGCTGGATCACACCAACGCCACCCGGGACGGCAATCGCCTGATCGGCAACTCCGGCAAGGCCCATCTGTTCGATGGCCGTTCCGGACAGCCCTTCCCGGACCAGGTGTCCGTGGGCTACATGTACATCCTGAAGCTGCACCACCTGGTCGACGACAAGATCCACGCCCGTTCGACCGGACCGTACTCCATGATCACGCAGCAGCCGCTGGGTGGTAAGGCGCAGTTCGGTGGCCAGCGCTTCGGTGAGATGGAAGTCTGGGCCCTCGAGGCCTACGGCGCGGCGTACACGCTGCAGGAACTGCTGACCATCAAATCCGATGACATCCATGGCCGCGTGAAGGTCTACGAGGCCATCGTGAAGGGCGAGAACATCCCGGAACCGGGTGTTCCGGAGTCCTTCAAGGTGCTCATCAAGGAAATGCAGTCACTCTGCCTCAACGTGGAGGTCCTCTCCACCGATGGCAATCCCATTGAGATGCGGGACTCGGACGAAGAAGTGTTCCGGGCTGCGGAAGAGCTGGGCATCGACCTTTCCCGGGCCGAGCCAAGCTCCGTCGACGAGGTATAGCACGGCGGGCGGAGGCCCGGCACCCCTGCCGGGCGTCCGCCGTCGTACACGTTCCTTTTCCCCACCCCAGCGGGCCTGGTGCCCGCCGCAGAACATTAGACTTCTTCAGAACAAGAGAGAGACAGGGACCATATGTCCAGCGAATCCTCATTCGGAAATATGCGCATTGGCCTGGCCACCGCGGAAGAGATCCGCGATTGGAGCTACGGCGAGGTCAAGAAGCCGGAAACCATCAACTACCGCACCCTGAAGCCGGAAAAGGACGGTCTTTTCTGCGAAAAGATCTTCGGTCCTTCCCGCGACTGGGAATGCTCGTGCGGCAAGTACAAGCGTGTGCGTTTCAAGGGCATCATCTGTGAACGCTGCGGCGTCGAAGTCACGCGTGCCAAGGTGCGCCGTGAACGGATGGGCCACATCGGGCTCGCCGCCCCGGTCACCCACATCTGGTACTTCAAGGGCGTGCCCTCACGCCTGGGCTACCTGTTGGACCTGGCACCGAAGGATCTCGAGAAGATCATCTACTTCGCTGCCTACATGATCACCTCGGTCGACGAGGAGCGCCGCCACGCGGAGCTGCCGAACCTGCAGGCCCAGCACGACGTCGAGCGCAAGCAGCTCGTCGACAACCGTGACTCCGACATCGCGGCCATCGCCCGGGATCTGGAGAACGACCTCGCCCGTCTCGAGACGGAGGGGGCCAAGGCCGCCGAGAAGAAGAAGGTCCGCGACCTCGCCGACAAGACGATGGCCCAGGTGCGTAAGCGCGCCGACGCCGAGATCGAGCGGCTGGAACAGGTCTGGGACCGCTTCAAGAACCTGAAGGTCGCCGACCTCGAAGGTGATGAAGGACTCTTCCGCGTCCTGCGCGAGAAGTACGGATTGTTCTTCGAAGGCTGCATGGGCGCCGAGGCGATCCAGAAGCGTCTGGCCTCCTTCGACATGGATGCCGAAGCCGAGCTGCTGCGCGATGTCATCAAGAACGGCAAGGGCCAGCGCAAGACCCGTGCCCTGAAGCGGCTGAAGGTCGTCAACGCGTTCCTGACCACCACCAACAGCCCCATGGGCATGGTGCTGGACGCCGTTCCGGTGATCCCGCCGGAGCTGCGCCCGATGGTCCAGCTGGACGGTGGCCGTTTCGCGACCTCCGACCTGAACGACCTCTACCGTCGCGTGATCAACCGCAACAACCGCCTGAAGCGCCTGCTCGATCTCGGGGCTCCCGAGATCATCGTGAACAACGAAAAGCGCATGCTCCAGGAAGCCGTTGACTCGCTGTTTGACAACGGCCGTCGCGGCCGTCCGGTCACCGGGCCGGGCAACCGCCCGCTGAAGTCGCTCTCCGACATGCTCAAGGGCAAGCAGGGGCGTTTCCGCCAGAACCTGCTCGGCAAGCGCGTGGACTACTCGGGCCGTTCGGTCATCGTGGTGGGCCCGCAGCTGAAGCTGCACCAGTGTGGTCTGCCCAAGCAGATGGCCCTGGAGCTGTTCAAGCCGTTCGTCATGAAGCGTCTGGTGGATCTGAACCACGCCCAGAACATCAAGAGCGCCAAGCGCATGGTCGAGCGGTACCGTCCACAGGTCTGGGATGTGCTCGAGGAGATCATCACCGAACACCCGGTGCTGCTCAACCGTGCACCGACCCTGCACCGTCTGGGCATCCAGGCGTTCGAGCCGATGCTGGTGGAGGGCAAGGCCCTGCAGCTGCACCCGCTGGTCTGTGCCGCGTTCAACGCCGACTTCGACGGTGACCAGATGGCAGTCCACCTGCCGCTGAGCCCCGAAGCCCAGGCCGAGGCGCGCATCCTGATGCTCTCCAGCAACAACATCCTCAAGCCCTCCGACGGACGCCCCGTGGCACTGCCGTCGCAGGACATGATCATCGGGCTGCACCACCTGACCACCAAGCGTCCGGGGGAAGCCGGCGAAGGCCATGCCTTCTCCTCGGTCGCCGAAGCGATCATGGCCATGGACCGTGGCGACCTGCACCTGAACTCCCTGGTGAAGATGCGCGTGGACGGCTTCGTGCCCTCCGACGAGCAGGCTGCCCCGGAAGGATGGGAAGAAGGCACCCCGGCGCTGATCGAGACCTCCCTCGGGCAGGTCCTGTTCAACGAGACGCTCCCGGCCGACTACCCCTGGGTCGCCCAGGTCACCGGCAAGGACGTGCTCTCGGAGATCGTCAACGACCTGGCGGAGCGCTACCCGAAGAACGTCACGGCCGAGACCCTGGACAACCTCAAGGACTCCGGCTTCAACTGGGCGACGCGCTCGGGCATCACCGTGGCCATCTCGGACATCACCTCCAACATGGACAAGAAGGCCATCCTCGCTCCGTACGAGGAGCAGGCGCTGAAGGTCCAGTCGCAGTACGACAAGGGCCTGATCTCCGATGACGAGCGTCGTTCGGAACTGATCGACGTCTGGGGCAAGGCCACCGACGAGGTCGCCGAGGCCATGCAGGCTGGCATGGAGGAGTTGAACACCATCAACCGGATGGTGACGTCGAAGGCTCGTGGTAACTGGCTGCAGCTGCGCCAGATCGCGGGTATTCGTGGCCTGGTGTCGAACCCGAAGGGTGAGATCATCCCGCGGCCGATCAAGTCCTCCTACCGTGAGGGACTGTCGGTTCTCGAGTACTTCATCGCGACGCACGGTGCCCGTAAGGGCCTGGCGGATACCGCGTTGAAGACCGCCAACTCGGGTTACCTGACCCGTCGTCTGGTGGACGTCTCGCAGGATGTTATCGTCCGCGAAGCCGACTGCGGAACCGAGCGCGGCCTGAACGTGCCGATCGCCTACGTCGACGAGATCGGGACCGTGCGCAAGCACGAGACCGTGGAGAACTCGGCCTACACCCGCACCATGGCCGTCGACGTCGTCGACGACGCCGGCAAGGTCCTGGCGGCTGCCGGTTCGGATGTGGGCGACGTCCTCATCGACGAGCTCTTTGCGGCAGGCATCCAGGAGATCAAGGTCCGTTCGGTCCTGACCTGCGAGTCCGCCGTCGGCACCTGTGCCCTGTGCTACGGACGGTCGCTGGCCACCGGCAAGACGGTGGACATCGGCGAAGCGGTGGGCATCATCGCCGCCCAGTCGATTGGTGAGCCGGGTACCCAGCTGACCATGCGTACCTTCCACACCGGTGGTGTCGCCTCCGCGGATGACATCACGCAGGGTCTGCCCCGTATTCAGGAGCTCTTCGAAGCACGTACCCCCAAGGGTGTCGCGCCGATCGCCGAAGTGGCCGGACGCGTCACCATCGAGGATGCGGAGAAGCAGCTGCGCATCGTCATCACCCCCGATGACGGTTCCGAGGAGAGCGCCTACCCGGTGCTCCGGCGTTCACGGATGCTCGTCGCCGACGGCGATTCGGTGGCGGTGGGCCAGCAGTTGGTCGCCGGTGCCATCGACCCGAAGCAGGTGCTGCGTGTCCTCGGACCCCGCGAGGCCCAGAAGTTCCTGGTCCGCGAAGTCCAGGAGGTCTACCAGTCCCAGGGTGTGGGCATCCACGACAAGCACGTGGAAGTCATTGTCCGCCAGATGCTTCGCCGCATCACGGTCATCGAATCCGGCGACACCGGGCTCCTGCCGGGCGAACTGGCTGACCGGGCCCGCTTCACCAGCGAAAACCGCAAGGCGGTTTCCGAGGGGAAGACGCCGGCTTCGGGACGTGACGAGCTCATGGGCATCACCAAGGCGTCGTTGGCCACGGATTCATGGCTCTCGGCGGCATCCTTCCAGGAGACCACGCGTGTCCTGACGCAGGCGGCGATGGAAGGCAAGAGCGACCCGCTGCTGGGCCTGAAGGAGAACGTGATCATCGGTAAGCTGATCCCGGCCGGCACCGGCTTGGAGCGCTACACGCAGGTCTCGGTGGAACCGACGGAGGAAGCCAAGGCCAACCTCTTCACGGGTCCGAGCGCCTTCACCGGCTTCGATTACGAAGGAGTGGAGCCGGGCATGAGCCCCGAGTTCCACGCCATCCCGATGGATGACTACGACCTCGGAAACGATTTCCGGTAGTCACCAGCTGATCGTTTGATCCGCCCAATGGCCGGCATCCCTCGCGGGATGCCGGCCATTGTCATCCTCTGACTGGGACGGGAAGCACGCCTGGGTCCCCCCGGTCGAACTGGTGGACACCGGCCCCGGGCGGCGTGCCGAGGCGGTCGCCTCTGGGGGAGCAGCCCGGAACCAGCAATCAAGGTGGACTTGTCGACTGGTAGATATGTCTCACGATTATCTGCCGGCGGCCGGGGCGGGGGTTCCTGGTGCCCGGAGAGGAGGGGGAGGTGACCGGGGCCTCGCGGGAGGTGGTTACGATCGGGCTTGACGGCGTGCTAAGCTATGACTAATTGTTTTTATGTGTGGCAAATGGACACGGTCCGGGTTGCGGGGAACTTGCGCAACAAATGCCACACTTTTGCACGCCTACGGTCGACTCCGCAAGCGCTGCGATGAAACGACCAAAAGCGCAGTGTCCGGAATGCCGTTTGTGGGCCCGGACGCAGCAGAACCAAGAAACCGGAGGACACGAAAGTGCCTACTATTCAGCAGCTGGTCCGCAAGGGCCGCTCGCCGAAGGTCAACAAGACCAAGGCCCCTGCCCTGAAGGGCAACCCGATGCGTCGTGGCGTGTGCACCCGCGTGTACACCACCACCCCGAAGAAGCCGAACTCCGCACTGCGTAAGGTTGCCCGTGTGCGCCTGGCCGGCGGCGTGGAAGTCAGCGCGTACATTCCGGGTGTCGGCCACAACCTGCAAGAGCACTCCATCGTGCTCGTCCGCGGCGGCCGCGTGAAGGACCTCCCGGGTGTCCGTTACAAGATCGTCCGCGGCGCACTCGACACGCAGGGCGTGAAGAACCGTCAGCAGGCTCGTTCCCGCTACGGCGCCAAGAAGGAGAAGAAGTAATGCCTCGTAAGGGTCCGGCGTTCAAGCGCCCCCTCGTTTCCGATCCCGTCCACGGATCACCGCTCGTCACCCAGCTGATCAACAAGGTCCTGGTCGATGGCAAGAAGTCCACCGCCGAGCGCATCGTCTACGGCGCGCTGGAAGGCGTGCGCGCCAAGACCAACGCCGACCCGGTGGTCGCCCTCAAGAAGGCCATGGACAACGTCCGTCCTTCGATCGAGGTCAAGTCCCGGCGTGTTGGTGGCGCAACCTACCAGGTTCCGATCGAGGTCAAGCCGGGCCGTGCAACGGCCCTGGCTCTGCGCTGGCTCGTTGGCTACTCCAAGGCCCGCCGCGAAAAGACGATGGTCGAGCGTCTCATGAATGAGATCCTGGACGCTTCGAATGGTCTCGGTGCCGCTGTTAAGCGCCGCGAAGACACTCACAAGATGGCTGAATCCAACAAGGCATTCGCCCACTACCGCTGGTAAATCGCCTCTTGTACGACGGCGGGGCGAGACACCTGGGTGTCTCGCCGCCGTGTGACTCGAAACCATAGACAAAGGGAGACAACGTGGCACAGGACGTGCTCACCGACCTCACGAAGGTCCGCAACATCGGCATCATGGCCCACATCGATGCCGGTAAGACCACCACTACGGAACGCATCCTTTACTACACGGGTGTGAACCACAAGATCGGCGAAACGCACGATGGTGCCTCGACGACTGACTGGATGGAGCAGGAGAAGGAACGCGGCATCACGATCACGTCCGCCGCCGTGACCTCCTTCTGGGAAGACAACCAGATCAACATCATCGACACCCCGGGCCACGTTGACTTCACGGTCGAGGTCGAGCGTGCCCTGCGCGTGCTCGATGGCGCCGTTGCCGTTTTCGATGGCAAGGAAGGCGTCGAGCCGCAGTCGGAGACCGTCTGGCGTCAGGCTGATAAGTACGTCGTTCCCCGCATTTGCTTCGTCAACAAGATGGACAAGCTGGGTGCCGACTTCTACTACACGGTGGACACGATCATCGACCGCCTAGGCGCCAAGCCGCTGGTCATGCAGCTGCCGATCGGCTCCGAAAGCGATTTCGTCGGCGTCGTCGACCTGATCAAGATGAAGGCCCTCGTCTGGGAAGGCGACTCCAAGGGCGATGTCACCATGGGCGCCGCCTATGAGACTCGCGAGATCCCCGAGGATCTGAAGGAGCGCGCCGAGGAATACCGCGCCAAGCTGATCGAGGACGTTTCCGAGTCCTCCGACGAGCTGATGGAGAAGTACCTCGAAGGTGTGGAAATCACCAACGAGGAACTCGTGGCCGGCATCCGTAAGATGACCGTGAACTCGGAGGCCTACCCGGTCTTCTGTGGTTCGGCCTTCAAGAACCGTGGCGTGCAGCCGATGCTCGATGCCGTGATCGCCTACCTCCCGTCGCCGCTGGACTGCCCTCCGATGGTCGGGCACGATCCGCGCAACGAGGACATCCCGATGACGCGTAAGCCCAGCGAGACCGAGCCGTTCTCGGCTCTGGCTTTCAAGATCGCAGCCCACCCGTTCTTCGGGCAGCTGACGTTCATCCGCGTCTATTCAGGCAAGGCCTCCCCGGGCGTCCAGGTGATCAACACCACCAAGGGCAAGAAGGAGCGCATCGGCAAGCTGTTCCAGATGCACGCCAACAAGGAGAACCCGGTCGAGGAAGCACACGCCGGGCACATCTACGCGGCCATCGGCCTCAAGGACACCACGACCGGTGACACCTTGGCGGCACTGGACGCACCGATCGTGCTTGAATCGATGTCCTTCCCGGATCCGGTGATCTTCGTGGCCATCGAGCCGAAGACCAAGGGTGACCAGGAGAAGCTCTCCACGGCCATCCAGAAGCTCTCGGCCGAGGACCCCACGTTCACCGTTTCGTTGAACGAGGACACCGGACAGACCGAAATCGGCGGCATGGGTGAACTCCACCTGGACATCCTGGTGGACCGCATGAAGCGCGAATTCCGTGTGGAAGCGAACGTGGGCAAGCCCCAGGTCGCCTACCGCGAAACGATCAAGTCCTCGGTGGCGAAGGTCGACTTCACCCACAAGAAGCAGACGGGTGGCTCCGGCCAGTTCGCCAAGGTCCAGATGTCCTTCGAGCCGTTGGACACCAGCGACGGGACGTTCTACGAGTTCAAGAACTCCGTCACCGGTGGACGTATTCCGCGCGAATACATCCCTTCGGTCGACGCGGGCATCCAGGACGCCATGCAGTTCGGCATCCTGGCCGGCTACCCGATGGTCGGTGTGAAGGCAACGCTTCTTGATGGTGCCTTCCACGACGTCGACTCCTCGGAGATGGCGTTCAAGATCGCCGGTTCACAGGTCTTCAAGGAAGGCGCACGTCGCGCTTCCCCGATCATCCTGGAACCGCTGATGGCCGTGGAGGTCCGTACTCCCGAGGAGTACATGGGCGATGTCATCGGCGACCTGAACTCACGTCGTGGTTCCATCCAGTCGATGGAAGACGCGTCGGGCGTGAAGGTCATCAAGGCCGGCGTTCCGCTCTCGGAGATGTTCGGCTACATTGGCGACCTGCGGTCCAAGACCCAGGGTCGTGCCGTGTACTCGATGACGTTCGACAGCTACGCCGAGGTCCCCAAGGCAGTGGCCGAGGAGATCATCCAGAAGTCCCGCGGCGAGTAATCACCCCAGGGATCTAAACTGGTCGCGGACCGCAAGGTGAGCGACATCGGGTTTGCCGGCCGGGCAGCATTGTCCGGCCGGCCTCCCCAAGGCGAACGAAGGGTTCCCATACCGGGGCCGGACGGAAACCGCAATTTCAAAAAGTAAACAAGCCCACAGTAGACTTTATTAAGTTTCGCCTGCGAACCGCGCAGGCGGGGTAAGTCTTCTGAAAAACGTTCTAGGAGGAACCTGTGGCGAAGGCAAAGTTCGAGCGGACTAAGCCGCACGTTAACATCGGCACCATTGGTCACGTTGACCACGGTAAGACGACGTTGACGGCTGCCATTTCGAAGGTGCTTGCTGACAAGTACCCCGATCTCAACGACCAGCGTGATTTCACGGCGATTGACTCCGCCCCGGAAGAGCGCCAGCGCGGCATCACGATCAACATCTCGCACATCGAATACCAGACGGATAAGCGACACTACGCGCACGTCGATGCGCCGGGTCACGCTGACTACATCAAGAACATGATCACCGGTGCCGCCCAGATGGATGGTGCGATCCTCGTGGTTGCAGCAACCGACGGCCCGATGGCCCAGACCCGCGAGCACGTTCTGCTGGCCCGCCAGGTTGGCGTCCCCACCCTGCTGGTCGCACTGAACAAGTCCGACATGGTCGAGGACGAGGAGCTGCTGGACCTCGTGGAGATGGAAGTTCGCGAACTTCTGTCCTCGCAGGAGTTCGACGGCGACAACGCCCCGGTCCTGCGTGTCTCCGCACTGAAGGCACTCGAAGGCGACCCCCAGTGGGTCAAGTCCGTCGAGGACCTGATGGAAGCAGTCGACGACTTCATTCCGGACCCGGTTCGTGACCGCGACAAGCCGTTCCTGATGCCGGTTGAAGACGTCTTCACCATCACCGGTCGCGGCACGGTCGTCACCGGTCGCGCCGAGCGCGGCACGCTGAAGATCAACTCCGACATCGAGATCGTTGGTATCCGTCCGATCCAGAAGACGACGGTCACCGGTATCGAGATGTTCCACAAGCAGCTCGACGAGGCATGGGCCGGCGAGAACTGTGGCCTGCTGCTCCGCGGCATCAAGCGCGACGATGTCGAGCGTGGCCAGGTTGTCGTGAAGCCGGGCTCGATCACTCCCCACACGGAGTTCGAGGCCAACGTCTACATCCTGTCCAAGGATGAAGGCGGGCGTCACAACCCGTTCTACTCGAACTACCGTCCGCAGTTCTACTTCCGCACCACGGACGTCACCGGTGTCATCACCCTGCCCGAGGGCACGGAAATGGTCATGCCGGGCGACAACACCGAAATGAGCGTTGTGCTGATCCAGCCCATCGCCATGGAAGACGGCCTCGGCTTCGCCATCCGTGAGGGTGGCCGCACCGTTGGCTCAGGCCGCGTCACGAAGATCACCAAGTAGTCACTACCTGATGATCTGACCGTTGGTCGGAAAAGGCCCCGCTGTTACGACAGCGGGGCCTTTTCGCGTCCTGATGCATTCCGGTCCCGCGCCGGGCCGGCCGCGGGCGGGTAAAGCCGAAGAACCACGGTAGGGTTCCACTAGTCTCGTGAATAACTATCTTCGATGGCCTGGGAGTCTGCGTGGGGTTCATTTTTGTCGTGATGGCGCTGGTGCTGTGTGTCGTCGTCGGATGGCAGCTGGGTGCACGAAGTGCCCGGGCGAAGAGCTCCGGCAGGGGAACCGTTCCCTCCGCGTTGGCCCAGGCATGGCAGGAAGGATTTCACGCCGGGCGCAGCCTGACGGATCCCGCCTCATCGTCAGCGCCGGCCACCGGGGCACCCGGTGGGCCAACGACGGCCCCGGCGCCACCGGAGCCGTTCCAGCCTCCGGCGAATCCGCTCAGGGTCGACGAGGACGACATACGCTCCGTCGTCCCGCGCGCCGTGGACGCCGAACGCGGCGCCGGACGTTCCGTGGACGAACCCAGCGAGTTCCTGGCGTCGACGCCTGCACTTGAAGAGGCGGCCATGGCCCACCGCGCCCCCGACGTTCCCCATCCGGCTGCGGGGAAGACACCTTCCCCGCGCAGCGCCCAGGAACGCGAGAAGGCAACGCTGCGCAATATCAACATCACCCTCTACGCAGCCTCGCTGCTGTTGGTGGCTGCCGCCTCGTTGTTCATCGGGTTGGCTGTGCCGCCGCTGGCGAAGTTCGGTGGGCTGGTCGTGGTGACTACCCTGTTCTATGCCGGGGGGCTGCTGATCCATGCGTTCAGCGAACGACTCCGGCCGGCAGGGATCGCCTTTGCCGGGACCGGCCTGGCGCTGATCCCCGTCAGTGGGCTGGCGCTGTCGGCGTTGGTGGTGCACGACCCGGTGATGGCCTGGTGGATCACCTCGCTCGTGGGGACCGTGGCGTTCGTCCATGCCGCCGACAGACTGAACAGCCGTGTCGTCGCCTACCTCAGTCTGACTTTCCTGGTCTCCTCGGCATGGGCCGGGGGAGCGGTGCTGAACCGGGGACTGTTCTGGTACTTCATGTTCTCCATGGTGCTGGCCGCGGCCGGAACGGCGCTGGCCTACGGACGTCCGCGCTGGCTGGGGAACATCTATCTCAGGGCCTTCGCCGAGACTCACCGGTTCCTCGCTCCGGCGACACTTCTGATCGCGGTCCTCGTAGGACAGGCGCTCGGTGCCGAAGACGTGAGCCTGCTCCTGATCGCCGGCTTCATCTACTACGTGGCGGTGACCGTCTTCGGCCCGACGACCGAACGTGCCGCGAATCTAATCGCGGCACGGCTCTGCGGCACCGCGGCCATCGTCCTGCTCGCCCATGTGTTCGGCGCCGGTGCCGTGGGCATGGCACGCGGTCTGGGGATCGTCCTGCTCCTCCAGTCACTGGCGGTGCATCGTGCGGGGGAACGTTATCGTCGTTTCGTTGCCCCGCAGGTCCGTAGGCTGGTGGATCGTGAAGTCCAAGGCCTGCTCCTCGCCGTCGCGGGATTGGCACTGGTGATGAACGAAACACTCGTCGTGTCCCTGCGCATCCCGAAGGCGATGCTGGACATGGGGACCGATACCGGGTGGACCCCGGTGAACTTCCTGCTCCCCTTGGTGGCCCTTACCGCTGCGGGGCTGAGCACACGGGGCAGGAAGCTGCCTCCGTGGATTGCCCTGGGGACCGGTGTGGCGGCCATGCTGGAACCAGGGGCGGTGCTTTCCCCCTGGCGTCAGGTGGCATTCCTGGCGGTGGGGCTGGCCTGCATGGTCCCCGGCCTGCGTCACGCCGTTGGACGTCAACTCCTGTGGCTGCGTCGGGGAATCGTCGCCGTCCTGCCCACCACGCTCGCGGCGATCGCCGCGTGGGCCGCCGGCGGGTTCCTCATCACGAGATCAGCAGCCGGTCCCGGCCTCGGAGCCTGGATCTCCGGGGACCCCGGCCAGTGGGCCGACGGGGGGACGGACCCGCGGGTGGTCATGCTCATCGCAGGACTGGTCTTCGTGATGTGCTGGATGGCCGCCGCAGCGCTGGCGGCCTGGAAACTGGAGTCCGGTTTCATGCTGGCAGGCATCGCCGTGGTGGTGGCTGCCGAAGTCCGCCTGGGTTCGCTGGAATCGGGGGGAACCCCATGGACGACAGCGGTTGCGGTTTCCACCCTGGTGCTGGCTGCCGTCGGATCCAACGCCCTCCTGGCCACGCTCGGCCGTGGGCGGGGCAGGACCGCACGACGCAAGACAGCGATGGCCCATGCGGTGGCACCCGTGGCGGTCGTCGCGACCTGGGGGGCCAGCTTCGGGATCGACAGCCCGTGGCTGGTATTCACCGTCTGCCTGACCGGGCTGGGCCACGCAGCCTGGCGCCTGGCCGCGGCCCGAGGACCGCTGGAACGCTTGGCCTATGCCGTGGCTGCGCAGTTGTTCTTCTCCCTCTCGGTCCTCGAGCTGTCCCACCAGCTACAAGCCGACGCCCACGCGCGGTGGGCGTTGTTTGCCATCAGCCTGGCCATGGGCCAGTCGGCACGGTTCCGGCTACGGGGGCGCGGACAGGGGGCAACACCGACCGCCTACGGCCCCAGGGTCGCCCAGGCGAGCCTCGCACTGCTGTTCCTCACGCCCCTGGTGTACGTCGGGCTCCATGGTGGTTCGGGGCCCGGTGCCGGGGTGGACATGGCCTCGCTGCTGGTGCAGTTCGTCTGCCTGCTGGTCGTCGGCCTGCTGAAGTGGCGTGTCGATCTGACGGCCGCTGCCACCGCTTCGATCCCGTGGCGGATCGTGGCCAGGATGCAGATCCTCGTGGTCGCCTACGCCTTGGCCTGGATGATGTTCATCCCCTCGGGCGTGATGTCCGTACGCCAGGCTGGCTGGCTGCCGGAACCGTGGTGGAACTCGACCGTGCTCCTGATCCTGCTGCTGGTCACCGCCTTGCTGGTGATGGTCTTCGAAGCGTTGGGACCCGAAACCTCTCTCCGCCTCCGCATGACCGGGGTGTTGGCCGGTGAGGAAGGCCGGGCCCGGTTGGTCCACCCGGGATCCGGTCCGGAGGGTGGCGCCCATCCGATGGCGCGGGGCATCACCGTCGCCAGCTATCTCGGGGTCGCCGCGGCAGTCGTTCTCGGGGCCGGAGGCACGTCCGGGGCCGCCACCGGTGCCCCGGTTCCCGGTGGCGATGCCTGGCTCGCGGCCACCTTATTGGCTGCTGCCGCCGGGTGCGCGGTGTTCGGGGTGACGACGGGATTGCCGCTGTTGTTGATCGGGGCCGTCGTGTTCCTCCCCTGGGCGGTATTCGTGGCCCTGGTCCAGTGGGCCGGACGAGCCGGAAGCGCGATGGAGCTGTCCGCGTTGTATATGGCCTCGGCGCTGGGATCGGCGATCCTGCTTTATGCCGCCGGATGGTTCCGCCGACCACGAAGGGGAGGGGCCCCGGGGCCGATCACCACGCCGCGGAGCTGGTCATGGCTCCATGCCCGCATCCTGAGTGCCGGCGCCGTCCTGCTGATCTTCATCGACGGCTTCGAGGCCAACGTGATGCAGTCCGGGGAGCCAAACTCGAGGTCGGCGACGATACTGGCCTATCTCGGGACGGCCATGATCGTGGTGGCCGCGGTCGCGACCGTCGCGGAGGTTCCGCGCAGGTACCGCGAACGATGCAGCGAAGCCGCCGCCCTGGTCGTTGCCGGAGGAGCCCAGCACGCCTGGCATCTGGCAAACGGCCAGCCGGGCCTGTTCTGGATGACCCAATACTGGGTCGTTGTTTTGGCTCTCCTGGCTGCCTACGAACTCAAGGCCGGTCGACGCAAGGATGCCGATTACCCGCTGATCGCCTCGGCGGTACTGCTATCCGTTTCGGCGCCCTTCGGCCTGGCGGTGGAGCAGGAGTGGGGCCAGGGCTGGCTGCTGCTGGGACATGTCCTCCTACTGTCGGCTGGTCTGCTGCTCAACCGGCGGCTGTACGTAGTGTGGGGAACCATCGCCGCCGCCCTGCTGGTCCTGTGGTTCCTGCGGGGATTCACGATCCTCCTCCTGGCGGTCCTGGCCGCCGGGTTGATCGCGCTGGCCATCTGGCGGCTCCAACGGCTGGGGAAGGATAAGGACGCGGCTGAGGCTGCGCGCCCGGTCCCCGAAGGGCCGGATGCAGCACCTCCTGCGTCGAGGGCCGCCCACGAAACCGACCTGTCGGCCCCTGGGCGTCGTGAGGGGGAGGAGCCGGCGGACGGTGGGAGGCAGGCAACATCGTCTGATTGGTAAATCCAGCGATCTTCTGACACACTGGATAAGTTGTTCAAGCGCCTCTTTGTGCCTTGTGCCTGCTGATCGGCTCGCCGATACCGGGGCCAAGGCCGGTTTCGACCGAGATTGCGTCCCGCCCGGGATAATGCCCGGGGCAGGGGCGGATACGACGGAGACATCGAGGACCAAATATGACCCGCCCCCATTCCTGTGGAGCGTGAAGCCGAATCTAGGCGACACGCCCGACCGCGGGGGTCGGAGCTTCGGCGAGGTGAGGAACCCGGGATTGCCCGGATTCAGCTCGTGCGAGGTGTGCCGGTCCGTAAGGGCCCGTTAGTGCACAGTAACTGTACAGAGAGTGCTACTTAGAAAGAGGCATGACGCCATGGCGGGACAAAAAATCCGCATCCGGCTGAAGTCGTATGACCACGAGGTCATTGACGTTTCTGCCCGGAAGATCGTTGAGACGGTCACGCGCGCAGGCGCAACCGTAGTCGGCCCAGTGCCGCTGCCGACGGAGAAGAACGTGTACTGCGTGATCCGTTCGCCCCACAAGTACAAGGACAGCCGTGAGCACTTCGAAATGCGCACGCACAAGCGTCTGATCGACATCGTCGACCCGACCCCGAAGGCTGTTGATTCGCTGATGCGTCTCGACCTGCCGGCGGACGTCAACATCGAAATCAAGCTTTAGGGGAGGTGCTGAGAAACTATGACCGCAACCCGTAATGTAAAGGGCCTGCTGGGCACGAAGCTCGGCATGACCCAGGTCTGGGACGAGAACCACAACCTCGTCCCCGTCACTGTCGTGCAGGTAGATTCCAATGTCGTCACCCAGCTCCGCAATGCGGATCGGGATGGCTACTCGGCGGTTCAGATCGGCTACGGCCAGATCGACCCGCGAAAGGTCACCAAGCCGCTGGCCGGCCACTTCGAGGCAGCAGGGGTCACCCCGCGCCGCCACGTCGTCGAGCTGCGCACCGCGGATGCCGATACGTACAGCCTGGGCCAGGAACTGGCCGTGGATGTCTTTGAGTCCGGCCAGAAGGTCGACGTCATGGGCACCTCCAAGGGCAAGGGCTTTGCCGGCGTCATGAAGCGTCACGGCTTCGGCGGCGCCAACGCCTCGCACGGTGCACATAAGAACCACCGCAAGCCCGGTTCCATCGGTGGGGCTTCCACCCCAGGCCGCGTTTTCCAGGGACAGCGCATGGCTGGCCGCATGGGCAACGAGCGCGTGACCACGATGAACCTCACGGTTCACGGAGTCGACGCCGAGAAGAACCTCCTGTTGATCAAGGGTGCCGTTCCCGGCGCCCGCGGCCGGGTCGTCCTCGTGCGCACCGCCGTGAAGGGAGCATAAGCAAATGGCTAACACAGCACTCAAGGTCGAGCTTCCGGGCGAGATCTTCGATGTCCAGACCAACATTCCGCTGCTGCACCAGGTCGTCATGGGTCAGCTTGCTGCCGCCCGTCAGGGTACGCACAAGACCAAGACCCGCGCCGAGGTCTCGGGCGCAGGTCGCAAGCCGTTCAAGCAGAAGGGCACCGGCCGGGCTCGTCAGGGCTCCATCCGCGCTCCTCAGATGACCGGTGGTGGCATCGTCCACGGACCGACGCCCCGCGATTACTCGCAGCGCACCCCCAAGAAGATGAAGGCCGCCGCACTGCGCGGAGCCCTTTCGGACCGTGCCCGTCACGATCGCGTTCACGTGATCGAGAACCTGGTAGCCGGCACCACGCCGTCCACCAAGGAAGCACTGGCCACCCTGCGCGCTCTCACCGAGCGCAAGAACCTGCTCGTCGTCATCGACCGCGCCAATGATGTTGCCGCACTTTCCGTGCGCAACCTCGTGGACGTCCACGCCCTCTACGCCGACCAGCTGAACACGTACGATGTTCTGGTCGCCGATGACGTGGTGTTCACCAAGGCCGCATTCGATGCCCTGGTCAACAAGGAGGACGCCAAGTGAGCGCCACCTTCTCCAAGTCCCCGCACGACGTCATCCTGGCGCCGGTCGTTTCGGAAAAGAGCTACGGCCTGATCGACGAAGGCAAATACACCTTCCTGGTCGACCCGCGCTCGAACAAGACGGAAATCAAGCTGGCGGTGGAGAGCATCTTCTCCGTCAAGGTTGACTCCGTCAACACCATCAACCGTGCAGGTAAGCGCAAGCGCACCCGCTTCGGATGGGGAGCCCGCAAGACTACCAAGCGAGCGATCATCTCCCTTAAAGAAGGCACGATCGACATCTTCGGCGGTCCGCTTTCATAAGCGGAGACCACTTTAACGAGGAATAAAACATGGCAATCCGTAAGTACAAGCCGACTACCCCGGGCCAGCGTGGCTCGAGCGTGGCCGACTTCGCAGAAATTACCCGGACTACCCCGGAAAAGTCGCTGCTCCGCCCGCTCTCCAAGACTGGTGGACGCAACAGCTCCGGCAAGATCACTACCCGTCACAAGGGTGGTGGACATAAGCGCCAATACCGTCTGATCGACTTCCGTCGTCATGACAAGGACGGCGTGCCGGCCAAGGTCGCTCACATCGAGTACGACCCGAACCGCACCGCCCGCATTGCGCTGCTGCACTACATCGATGGCACCAAGCGGTACATCATCGCTCCGAACAAGCTCTCCCAGGGAGACTCGGTTGAAGCCGGCCCGAACGCCGACATCAAGCCGGGCAACAACCTGCCGCTGCGCAACGTTCCGGTCGGTACCGTGCTCCACGCAGTGGAGTTGCGTCCCGGCGGGGGAGCCAAGATGGCTCGCTCGGCAGGCGCTTCGGTCCAGCTGGTGGCTCGCGAGGGCCGCCACGCACAGCTCCGCCTGCCTTCCGGTGAAATCCGGAACGTTGACGTCCGCTGCCGTGCGACGGTCGGCTACGTCGGCAACGCCGAACAGTCGAACATCAACTGGGGCAAGGCCGGCCGCATGCGCTGGAAGGGCGTCCGCCCGACCGTGCGTGGTGTGGTCATGAACCCGATCGACCACCCGCATGGTGGTGGCGAGGGCAAGACCAGTGGCGGTCGTCACCCGGTCAACCCGAACGGCAAGCCGGAAGGCCGTACCCGCCGTCCGAACAAGGAAAGCGACAAGCTCATTGTGCGTCGTCGTCGTACTGGCAAGAACAAGCGATAGGAGCCTGGAAACATGCCACGCAGCCTGAAGAAAGGCCCCTTCGTCGATCAGCACCTTTTTGTGAAGGTGGCTGCTGAGAACGAAAAGGGCACCAAGAACGTCATCAAGACGTGGTCCCGCCGTTCGATGATCATCCCCGACATGCTCGGGCACACGATCGCCGTACACGACGGACGCAAGCACATTCCCGTGTTTGTCACTGAGTCGATGGTCGGGCACAAGCTCGGCGAATTCGCCTCGACGCGGACATTCCGCAGCCACGTAAAGGACGACAGGAAGGGTAAGCGCCGCTAACCCGCAAGGGTTATTGAGCGCTGAGCATCCCTTTGATAGACGAGAGAAGGAAAGCAATGGAAGCCAAGGCAATTGCGCGCCATATCCGCGTAACGCCTATGAAGGCCCGGCGCGTCGTCGACCTTGTTCGTGGCAAGCAGGCGAATGAGGCTCTGGCGATTCTGAAGTTTGCCCAGCAGGGTGCTTCGGAGCCGGTACTCAAGGTAGTTGCGTCGGCCGTGGCAAACGCCCGTGTCGCCGCCGACCGTGATGGTGTTGCGTTCAACGAGGACGAGCTGTTCATCAGCGAAGCCTTCGTTGACGAAGGTGCGACGATGAAGCGGTTCCAGCCGCGGGCCCAGGGCCGCGCCTACCGCATCAACAAGCGCACCAGCCACATCACCGTGGTTGTTTCAAGCCCGGAGAAGGGTGGGGAAAAGTAAATGGGACAGAAGATCAACCCAAACGGGTTCCGTCTCGGCATCACCACGGACCACGTGTCTCACTGGTTCGCCGACGGCAACAAGCCGGGGCAGCGCTACAAGGACTTCGTCCGCGAGGACGTCAAGATCCGCGAGCTCATGACCACGGGCATGGACCGTGCAGGCATCGCCAAGGTGGAGATCGAGCGCACCCGCGATCGTGTCCGCGTTGACATCCACACCGCCCGTCCGGGCATCGTCATCGGCCGCCGCGGCGCCGAAGCCGATCGCATCCGCGGCGAGCTGGAGAAGCTCACCGGCAAGCAGGTTCAGCTGAACATCCTCGAGGTCAAGAACCCGGAGATCGAAGCCCAGCTGGTTGCCCAGGGCATCGCCGAACAGCTTGCTTCACGCGTGGCCTTCCGCCGTGCGATGAAGAAGGCCATGCAGTCCGCCATGCGCTCGGGCGCCAAGGGCATCCGTGTCCAGTGCTCCGGTCGCCTCGGCGGTGCGGAAATGTCCCGCAAGGAGTTCTACCGCGAAGGTCGTGTGCCGCTGCACACCCTGCGCGCGAACATCGACTACGGCAAGTTCGAAGCGAAGACCACCTTCGGCCGCATCGGCGTGAAGGTCTGGATCTACAAGGGCGACCTGACCAGCAAGGAACTTGCTGCACAGAACGCTGCTGCCCCGGCCCGTGGCCGTGGCGAGCGTGGTGGCGGACGTCCGGGTGGACCGGGTGGAGACCGCCGTCGTCGTAACGACCGCAACACCGGCGCTCCGGCAACCGAAGCTGCTCCGGCGGCTCAGGCTCCGGCGTCCGCAGAAGGAGGACAGGCTTAAATGCTTATCCCACGCCGAGTAAAGTTCCGCAAGCAGCACCGCCCGGATCGTACGGGCATGGCTAGCGGAGGCACCACGGTCTCCTTCGGTGACTACGGAATCCAGGCCCTGACACCGGGCTACGTGACCAACCGTCAGATCGAAGCCGCCCGTATTGCCATGACCCGTCACATCAAGCGTGGCGGCAAGGTCTGGATCAACATTTATCCGGACCGCCCGCTGACCAAGAAGCCGGCCGAAACCCGCATGGGTTCCGGTAAGGGTTCACCTGAGTGGTGGGTTGCAAACGTCAAGCCGGGACGGGTTCTCTTCGAACTCTCCGGTGTTACCGATGAGGTAGCTCGCGAGGCCCTGCGCCTGGCGATCCACAAGCTGCCGCTGAAGGCACGCATCGTGCGTCGTGAGGGTGGTGAATAGGTATGGCAATCGGATCCAAGGATCTCGCCACCGAACAGCTGGATGGCTACGATAACGCCCGTCTGGTCGAGGAACTGAAAAAGGCGAAGGAAGAGTTGTTCAACCTTCGTTTCCAGTCCGCCACCGGTCAGCTCGAGTCGCACGGCCGCCTGAAGTCGGTCAAGCGCGACATCGCCCGCATCTACACCGTGATGCGTGAGCGTGAGTTGGGCATTCGTGCGGAGGTTTCGGCCCCCGTCGAAGAAGTCAAGGCCGATAAGAAGGCCAAGAAGTCGGCGAAGACTGCCGAGCCGGCTGATGCACCTGAGGAAGCCAAGTAATGAGCGAGAAGGAGAACGCAGTGGCTGAAGCAGCAGAAGCTCGCGGTTACCGCAAAACCCTCCGCGGGTACGTGGTTTCCGACAAGATGCAGAAGACCATCGTCGTTGACGTCGAGGACCGTGTGAAGCACGCCTTGTACGGCAAGGTGATGCGTCGCAACAAGAAGATCAAGGTGCATGACGAGGCCAACACCGCCGGTATCGGCGACTTGGTCATCATCGCCGAGACCCGTCCCTTGTCCAAGGACAAGAACTGGCGCCTGGTCGAGATCGTGGAGAAGGCCAAGTAGCCTCCTTCCGATCCACAGGGATCTGAAAGCACGACGCCGGCCGGCACCCCGAACAGGGGAGCGGGCCGGCGTCGTGCTTTTGTCATGGGGCATCCCCTGCCCCCCATATCACGGGTTTGGTCCTCAGTGCATCTCTGGCGTAGACTCGTCAGTCTGTGCGCTCTGTTGCGAGGACTATCCACCTTCATGGCAGGCATTCGTGTGCGGCCCGGTCTGTTCCGGGCCCGGTGCGCGGCACGGCTCTGCGGCATTTCGCCTCGGCCCGATTTCCCCAGCAGCATCGGATTCCTCGTGGATCCCGCCTGTGTTGGAGATGGGGGTAAGCGAGCGTCGCAGATGGACCATATCCGTTCCGCAAGGCTCCCGAGGAGAACCGGCGAGACGACAGGAGTTGAAAGTGATTCAGCAGGAGTCGCGACTCAAGGTGGCTGACAACACCGGTGCTAAGGAAATCCTTACCATCCGTGTTCTCGGTGGATCCGGACGTCGCTACGCAGGCATCGGCGACACCATCGTCGCCACCGTCAAGGATGCAATCCCTGGCGGCAACGTCAAGAAGGGCGATGTGGTCAAGGCCGTCATCGTCCGCACGAAGAAGGAACGTCGCCGCGTCGACGGTTCGTACATCAAGTTCGACGAGAACGCAGCGGTCATCCTCAAGGCGGACACCGAGCCGCGGGGTACCCGTATCTTCGGTCCCGTCGGGCGTGAACTTCGCGACAAGAAGTTCATGAAGATCGTTTCGCTGGCTCCGGAGGTGCTGTAACCATGGGCGCAAAAATCAAGAAGGGTGACCTGGTTCAGGTCATCACCGGCGCCAAGGCCGATCGCGGTGGAGACCGCGGCAAGCAGGGCAAGGTACTGAAGGTGTTCCCCGAGGCGAACCGCGTGCTCGTCGAGGGCATCAACCGTGTCACCAAGCACACCCGTGCCGGCCAGACCGAAAGTGGCGCCTCCACCGGCGGCATCGAGGTCGTCGAGGCTCCCCTCCACGTTTCAAACGTCGCGGTCATCGACCCCGAATCGAAGAAGCCGACCCGCGTTGGCTTCCGCGAAGAAACCGTGGAAAAGAATGGCGTGAAGAAGACCGTGCGTGTTCGTTACGCCAAGGCTTCCGGAAAGGCACTCTAATGACTGAAACAGCAGTGAAGGTTCAGCCGCGCCTGAAGGCGAAGTACCGCTCCGAGGTCCGCGAAGCACTGCAGACCGAGTTCAGCTACACGAACGTGATGCAGGTCCCGAACCTGGTCAAGGTCGTCGTGAACATGGGTGTCGGCGAGGCAGCCAAGGATTCCAAGATCATCGAAGGCGCCGTGCGCGACCTGACGGCCATCACCGGCCAGAAGCCGCTCGTGACCAAAGCCCGCAAGTCGATCGCACAGTTCAAGCTGCGCGAGGGAATGCCGATCGGCACCCACGCCACGCTGCGCAACGATCGCATGTGGGAATTCGTCGACCGCCTGGTGACGCTCTCCCTGCCCCGTATCCGCGACTTCCGCGGTCTGAACGGCAAGCAGTTCGACGGAAACGGCAACTACACCTTCGGTCTCACGGAACAGGCAATGTTCCACGAAATCGACCAGGACAAGGTTGACCGCGTCCGTGGCATGGACATCACCGTGGTGACCACCGCCAAGACCGACGAAGAAGGCCGCGCGCTGCTCAAGGCGCTGGGCTTCCCGTTCAGGACCGACGATAACTAGATCAACTACGTTGCAGGTCCGCGGGAGCGGAAACCGTAGCGAGGAAGGGCCTCAGCCCAAATGACAATGACAGATCCTGTCGCAGACATGCTGACTCGTCTGCGCAACGCGAACTCGGCATACCACGACACCGTGTCGATGCCGTCTTCCAAGCTGAAGGTGCGCGTTGCCCAGATCCTCAAGGCGGAAGGCTACATCGGCGACTTCGTCGAAGAGGCCGCCGAGGTAGGCAAAAACCTGACCATCAACCTGAAGTTCGGTCCGAGCCGTGAGCGTTCCATCGCTGGCGTCCGCCGCATTTCCAAGCCGGGCCTCCGCGTTTACGCGAAGTCCACCAACTTGCCGCATGTCCTTGGTGGACTCGGCATTGCCATCCTGTCCACGTCCTCGGGTCTTCTGACGGACCGCCAGGCAGCCAAGAAGGGTGTAGGTGGGGAAGTCCTCGCCTACGTCTGGTAACGGGAAGGAAGAAGCACCATGTCACGTATTGGACGACTTCCAATCACTATCCCTGCCGGCGTCGACCTGAAGGTCAACGGTTCCGAGATCTCCGTCAAGGGCACCAAGGGAGAGCTCAACTTCACCGTTGTCTCCCCGATCACGGTCGCCCTCGAGGACAACGTCCTCACGGTGTCCCGTCCGGACGACGAGCGCGAATCGCGTTCGTTGCACGGCTTGACCCGCACGATGATCTCCAACCTGATCACCGGGGTCACCGACGGCTACTCCAAGAAGCTGGAAATCCACGGCACCGGTTACCGCG
Source organism: Arthrobacter sp. AOP36-A1-22 (assembly GCF_052377615.1). Lineage (NCBI taxonomy): Bacteria > Bacillati > Actinomycetota > Actinomycetes > Micrococcales > Micrococcaceae > Arthrobacter > Arthrobacter sp. AOP36-A1-22. Next base: position 26,130 of record NZ_JBQSWX010000001.1, on the reverse strand, counting down.
TGCTGGCCAAGGGCGACAACCTGGAGTTCGCTCTGGGTTTCTCCCACCCGGTCCCCGTTGAAGCTCCGGAGGGCATCACGCTCGCCGTCGAGGGCAACAACAAGGTGATTGTCTCCGGTATCAACAAGCAGCAGGTTGGCGAAGTTGCAGCCAACATCCGCAAGCTCCGTCGGCCGGATCCCTATAAGGGCAAGGGCATCCGCTATGAAGGCGAAGTTATCCGCCGCAAGGTCGGAAAGGCTGGTAAGTAAACATGGCTCTTTCAATCAAGGGTAAGAGCAAGGCTGCAGCGCGCAGCCGTCGCCACCTGCGCGTGCGCAAGCGCGTCTCCGGATCGGGCCTGCGCCCGCGTCTGGTGGTCAACCGTTCGGCCCGCCACGTATTCGTCCAGGTCGTCGATGACACCCAGGGCATCACGATGGCATCCGGGTCGACGATGGAAGCGGATCTGCGCTCCTTCGACGGTGACAAGACCGCCAAGGCCAAGCGCGTTGGTGAACTGATCGCCGAGCGTGCCAAGGCCGCAGGCATCGATACCGTGGTCTTTGACCGCGGAGGCAATAGGTACCACGGCCGTGTGGCCGCGGTAGCGGACGGCGCGCGGGAAGGTGGGCTGGCACTGTGAGCGAAGCTACTAACGAGAAGGAAACTCAGGTGTCGGAAACCACTGAGGCAGCTGCGACCACGACGGAGAACACCTCCGCCGGACGTCGCAACGAAAAGAGCGGCGAAAAGGGCGGTCGTGGCGAAGGCCGTGGCCGTGGCGAGGGACGTGGCCGAGGCCGCGATTCCCGGGACAGCCGCAACGATGACAAGGACAAGTTCCTTGAGCGCGTGGTAGCTATCAACCGCGTGTCCAAGGTCGTCAAGGGCGGCCGCCGCTTCAGCTTCACCGCACTCGTTGTGGTGGGCGACGGCAACGGCATGGTCGGCGTCGGATACGGCAAGGCCAAGGAAGTTCCCGCGGCCATCGCCAAGGGCGTTGAAGAAGCCAAGAAGTCCTTCTTCCGCGTTCCCCGCGTCGGCACCACCATCCCGCACCTGGTGCTGGGTGAAGCCGCCGCCGGCGTCGTGCTCCTGCGTCCGGCTGCTCCGGGTACCGGTGTTATCGCCGGTGGTCCGGTGCGTGCCGTGCTCGAGTGCGCTGGTATCCATGATGTTCTGTCGAAGTCCATGGGCTCCGCCAACCAGATCAACATCGTCCGCGGCACCGTCGCGGCGTTGAAGGCCCTGGAGGAGCCGGCCGCAGTTGCTGCGCGTCGTGGACTGCCGATGGACGAAGTCGTGCCGGCCCAGATGCTGCGCACGCTCAACCAGAAGGCAGGTGCGTAAGCTGTGGCGAAGAACATTGTCGCGAGCAACGCGAAGCTGGTAATCACCCAGACCAAGTCCGTCATCGGCGGCAAGCAGAACCAGCGTGACACCTTGCGGTCACTCGGACTGAAGCGTATGCACCACACCGTGGTCCGCGACGCGGATGCCGTGACCGTAGGCATGGTCAACAAGGTTCAGCACCTCGTGAAGGTTGAGGAGGCGAAGTAATCATGGCCAGTAACGAAAAGTCACTGAAGGTACACCACCTGCGTCCGGCCGAAGGCGCCAAGACCACCAAGACCCGTGTGGGTCGCGGTGAGGCGTCCAAGGGCAAGACCGCAGGCCGTGGCATGAAGGGCACCAAGGCCCGCTACCAGGTCAAGGCAGGCTTCGCAGGCGGGCAGCTTCCGCTGCACATGCGCCTGCCGAAGCTGCGCGGCTTCAAGAACCCGTTCCGGGTCGAGTACCAGGTCGTGAACCTGGACAAGATCTCGGAGCTGTTCCCCGAAGGCGGCGACGTCACCGTCGAGAACCTGGTCGAGAAGGGCGCGGTGCGCAAGAACCAGCCCGTCAAGGTCCTGGGCTCGGGCGACATCACCGTGAAGGTGAACGTCAAGGCCGATGCCTTCTCGGCATCAGCCGCGGATAAGATCGCTGCCGCCGGCGGCTCGGTGGCCTCGCTCTAAGGTCCCGATGCAAGCACGGCACAGCTGAAAGGTCCCCAACGCCCGGGCAGGTCCCGGCGCGCTGGGGACCTTTCGCATCCCGCCCCACGGAATGATGGGAGAACCCCACCACCTGCCGGGCACCTAGTTCCGGGGCCACCTCACGGTGGAACCGGCAGTCCCACTGCTTCGAACAGTCCCGACAACCGGTAGACTCTCAGAAGTCCATTACGGCATCAGGCCGAAACCACACCTTTCAGGAGGACGCTTGCTCAGCGCCATTGCCCGGGTCTTCCGGACGCCTGACCTGCGACGTAAGTTGCTGTTCACGCTCAGCATCATTGCCATCTACCGTCTCGGCGTCTACATTCCCGCGCCAGGGGTCGACTACGGCAACGTCCAACAATGCCTTGAAATGGGCGATACGTCCGGGGGGCTCTACCAGTTCGTGAACCTCTTCAGTGGCGGCGCCCTGTTGCAGGTGTCGATCTTCGCCCTCGGGATCATGCCCTACATCACGGCCTCCATCATCGTGCAGCTGCTGCGGGTGGTCATTCCCCGCTTCGAGGACCTCCATAAGGAAGGTGCTGCCGGCCAGGCGACGCTGACCCAGTACACCCGTTACCTCACGATCGCCCTGGGGCTGTTGCAGGCGACGACACTGGTGTCACTGGCCCGCAGCGGGAACCTCTTCCAGGGGTGTCAGCTGCCGATCGTCCCCGATCAGAGCATCGTGCACATCCTGCTCATGGTCATCGTGCTGACCGCCGGTACGGGCATGATCATGTGGCTCGGCGAACTGGTGACCGAAAAGGGCGTCGGCAACGGCATGTCCATCCTGATCTTCGTGTCGATCGCCTCGGGCTTCCCCTCCTCGATGGGCTCCATCGCCGCCACCCAGGGCTGGGGCGTCTTCACCGGCGTCATCATCATCGGGCTCTGCGTCGTGGCCCTGGTGGTCTTCGTCGAGTTGTCCCAGCGCCGTGTTCCGGTGCAGTACGCCAAACGCATGGTCGGTCGACGCACCGTCGGTGGCAGCTCGACGTACATTCCGATCAAGGTCAACATGGCCGGCGTGATCCCGGTGATCTTCTCCTCGTCAATGTTGGCACTGCCGCAGATGCTCATCCAGTTCAACATGAACCCCGACGGTTCACTGCCGGGCTGGGCGGCCTGGATCCAAGCCAACTTCAGCGGCAGCAGCCCGCTGTACATGCTGGTCTACCTGCTTCTGACCATATTCTTCACCTACTTCTATGTCGCGATCACGTTCAACCCGATCGAGGTCTCCGACAACATGAAGAAGTACGGTGGATTCATTCCGGGGATCCGCGCCGGCAAGCCCACGGCGGACTACCTGTCCTACGTGCTCAGCCGCATCACCTTCCCCGGAGCCATCTATCTTGGCCTGATCGCCTTGACCCCACTGATTGCCTTCGTCCTGATCAAGGCCGATCAGAACTTCCCGTTCGGTGGCGTCTCGGTCCTCATCATGGTTGGTGTGGGACTGGAAACGGTTAAGCAAATCAACGCCCAGATGCAACAGCGACACTACGAAGGACTACTGCGATGACCAGACTCTTGATCATTGGCCCGCCAGGTTCGGGCAAAGGAACGCAGGCAGCACGGATCACGGAGCAGTTGGGGATCGTCGCGATCTCCACCGGCGACATCTTCCGTGCCAACGTCAAGGGCGGGACCCCCCTGGGTCTCGAAGCCAAGCAGTACATGGATGCCGGCGACTACGTCCCCGATTCGGTCACCAACCGCATGGTGCGCGACCGGCTCCAGCAGGATGATGTCGCCGAGGGCTTCCTCCTGGATGGCTACCCGCGCACCGCGGCCCAGGTGGACGAGCTCGACGCGATCCTGCAGGAAAACAACACCGCGCTCGATGTCGTGCTCCAGCTGACCGCCGATTCCGAGGAGCTCGTGGCCCGGCTGCTCAAGCGGGCCGAGGTCGAGGGCCGGGCGGATGACACCGAGGACGTGATCCGCCACCGCCTGGACGTCTACGAGAAGCAGACCCAGGTCGTGGTCGACCGGTACCTGGAACGGGGCATCGTGCGCCACGTCGACGGTTTGGGTGATATCGATGAGGTCACCCAGCGCGTGATGGCCGCCCTCGAGGGCGACGCCTCCTAGCGACCTGCCCGCCTTGCACGACGGCCGTCACCACCTGTTCTCCAGCGTGGGGCGGCCGTCGCGGCATTCCAGGGGTGCCCATCGGGAACACCCCGCCTATCTACAACGAAACGAAGGAACCCCCGCATGGCATTCGGCCAGCCCAAGATCGAGTACAAGTCCAACGCCCAGATCCGTAAGATGAGGGAAGCCGGACTCGTGCTGGCCGAAGCCCTGGATACGGTGGTCGACGCCGCGCGCGTCGGCACCACCACCGCCGAGCTGGATGCCCTTTTCGAAGGGGTGCTGGAGCGCCACGGGGCGACGTCGAACTTCAAGGGCTACTACGGTTTTCCCGCCACGATCTGCGCTTCGGTCAACGACCAGGTCGTCCACGGGTTCCCTTCCGACTACGTCCTCGCCGAGGGCGACGTGCTGAAGATCGACGGTGGGGCCATCATTGATGGCTGGCATTCCGATTCCGCCCGGACCACTCTGGTCGGCACCCCCGATCCTGCGGACCAGCGCCTTTCCGATGTCACCGAACAAGCCATGTGGCGGGGGATCGCAGCCCTGGCCACGGCGCGGTTCGTCGGAGCCATCGGCGAGGCCATCGACGACTACGTCAGTTCGGTCGAGGGCGAACCGTTGGGGATCCTGGAGGATTACGTCGGCCACGGCATCGGCACCGAGATGCATCAGGCCCCCGACGTCCTCAACTACCGGTCCGGGGACCGCGGCGCCCGGGTGAAGCCGGGGATGTGCCTGGCCATAGAACCCATGCTGGTCCGGGGTGGAATCGAAACCCGCACCCTGGAGGACGACTGGACCGTGGTGACCACCGACGGGTCGCGGGCCTCGCAGTGGGAACATACGGTGGCGGTGCATCTCGGAGGCATCTGGGTGCTCTCGGCGCACGACGGCGGTGCCGCCGGCCTTGCACCGTTCGGGATCACCCCGTCGCCGCTGAAGGACTAGCCGAGCGGACCGCGAAAACAGTCCTGTCGGGTGCGTTACCACCCTTCCGGCTCGAAGCGGCGCCCAAACCTGGGGATTTCGTTTAATGGGATCCAGAGCGTAAGATTATTTGTTGGTTGTCTCTACGTTTGTGCCCAAAAAACACGCAGTCCCAAGCTGCTGTCGGGCACCGGCGCTCGTCAGCCACGAACATACACGTCGGAAGCGTCAGCGACCGGCACAAACGTTAGCGGAGGATATGGCCAAGAAAGAGGGTGTCATCGAGGTAGAAGGCGCCGTGTCGGAAGCACTGCCCAACGCGATGTTCCGCGTTGAGCTGCCGAATGGACACGTGGTACTTGCCACTATCTCGGGAAAGATGCGTCAGCACTACATTCGGATCCTTCCTGAGGACCGCGTAGTGGTGGAACTCAGCCCGTACGACCTCAATCGCGGACGTATCGTCTACCGCTACAAGTAGGGACTTCCGTTCTCCTGGACTTCCGGGGGAACGAAGGTCATTACAGTTCCACTGAAACCGCAACCGCAAAGGAAACACCGTGAAGGTTCACCCTAGCGTGAAGCCGATCTGCGAGCAGTGCAAGGTGATCCGCCGTAACGGGCGGGTCATGGTGATCTGCGCAAATCCACGCCATAAGCAGCGTCAGGGTTAAGTCTCCTTCGGGAACCTCAACCTGCGCGTAGTAATCGAATATCGGTAGTACGGCGTCCATTACGCAGGGCGCATACCCCCGGGCACGGAGGCCGGGGACCTGGAAACGGGATGTACTGCCTCCAGACCTCCGCACATCATGTAAGGAAGACACCAATATGGCTCGTCTTGCAGGCGTAGACATCCCGCGCGAAAAGCGCGTTGTCATTGCGCTGACATACATCTACGGCGTGGGTAGGACCCGTGCAGAACAAACTATTGCCGAGACCGGGATCACCCCGGAAACTCGTGTGAAGGACCTCAGCGACGACCAGCTGTTGCAGCTGCGCGACTACGTCGAGGCCAACTTCAAGGTCGAGGGCGATCTCCGCCGCGAAGTCTCAGCCGACATCCGCCGGAAGGTCGAGATCGGCTCCTACGAGGGCATTCGCCACCGCAAGGGCCTGCCGGTCCGCGGGCAGCGCACCAAGACCAACGCTCGCACCCGCAAGGGTCCGAAGCGCACCGTCGCCGGTAAGAAGAAGACCCGCTAAATAGCGGTCCCAGCCAAATACTTCGTAGGAGTTAGCAATGCCCCCAAAGACTCGTGGAGCGGTCCGCAAGCCGCGTCGCAAGGACAAAAAGAACATCGCGCTTGGTCAGGCGCACATCAAGAGCACCTTCAACAACACCATCGTGTCCATCACGGACCCGACCGGTGCCGTCATCTCGTGGGCCTCGGCCGGCGAAGTCGGATTCAAGGGCTCCCGCAAGTCGACCCCGTACGCCGCGCAGATGGCAGCCGAGTCGGCCGCCAAGCGTGCCCAGGAACACGGCATGAAGAAGGTCGACGTGTTCGTGAAGGGACCGGGTTCGGGTCGCGAAACCGCCATCCGCTCCCTGCAGGCCACGGGCCTCGAAGTGGGATCCATCCAGGATGTTTCCCCGAGCGCCCACAACGGTTGCCGCCCGTCGAAGCGTCGCCGCGTCTAGTTTGACCCAGTTGTAGGCCTGTGCCGCCGTCGTCCCCGCTTTCCGGGGACGACGGCGGCGCGCGCCACCTGCGGATCATTCGCCCGATCTAGACGGACGCCTGATGGCAGACGTCGTTTCCACCCACATGTGTTGCGTCATATAGCGGATGCTCGCTGAAAGGAAATGTAAGTGCTTATTGCACAGCGCCCCACCCTTACCGAAGAAGTAGTTGCCCCGAACCGTTCACGGTTCACGATTGAGCCCTTGGAGCCGGGATTCGGCTACACCCTGGGCAACTCGCTGCGCCGCACGCTGCTGTCCTCGATCCCTGGTGCAGCTGTCACCAGTGTTCGCATCGACGGCGTGCTGCACGAGTTCACCACCGTTCAGGGTGTGAAGGAAGACGTCACCGAACTGATCCTGAACATCAAGAACCTTGCTGTGTCTTCCGAGCATGACGAGCCAGTCGTCGCCTACCTGCGTAAGCAGGGCCCCGGCGTCGTGACGGCCGCGGACATCACGCCGCCGGCCGGCGTCGAGTTCCACAACCCGGATCTACACATCGCGACCTTGAACGCGAAGGGCAAGTTCGACATGGAACTGACGATCGAGCGTGGTCGCGGGTACGTCTCAGCGGCGCAGAACAAGAGCCTCGATGCCGAGATCGGCCGTATCCCGGTCGACTCCATCTACTCGCCGGTTCTGAAGGTGACCTTCCGCGTGGAGGCCACTCGTGTCGAACAGCGCACCGACTTCGACAAGCTCATCGTCGACGTCGAGACCAAGGACTCCATCCTGCCTCGCGACGCAGTCGCCTCGGCCGGTACGACCCTGGTTGAACTGTTCGGACTGGCCCGCGAGCTGAACTCGGCCGCCGAAGGCATCGAGATCGGCCCGTCCCCGACGGACGCCGCACTCGCCGCCGACATGGCTCTGCCGAACGAGGATCTCGAGCTGACCGTCCGGTCGTACAACTGCCTTAAGCGCGAGGGAATCCACACGGTAGGCGAGCTGGTTGCTCGCTCCGAGGCTGACCTCATGGACATCCGGAACTTCGGTGCCAAGTCCATCGACGAGGTCAAGGCCAAGCTGATCGAGCTGGGTCTGTCCCTGAAGGATTCCCCTCCAGGGTTTGATCTGGCCGCGCGTGCTGCCGCCAGTGATGAGGATGACACCGAACTCGGTGACGAAGAGGCCTAAGGCCGCCTTCAAAGTAATGTACTTTGCCCCAAGGCCCGCGCAGGTGCGCGGGGCGGCGGGCTCCATTTAGGAGAAAAAACAATGCCTACCCCACCAAAGGGAAAGCGCCTCGGAGGCGGAGCAGCCCACGAGCGCCTCATGCTGGCGAACCTGTCGGCCCAGCTCTTTGAGCACAAGTCGGTCACCACGACGGTCACGAAGGCCAAGCGTCTGCGTCCTTACGCCGAGCGCCTGATCACCTTCGCAAAGCGCGGGGACCTGTCCTCGCGTCGTCGCGTCCAGGCCGCCATTGCCTCGCGCAACCGGACCAACAAGTCCGTGGTGCACGAGCTGTTCACCAACATCGGCCCGGCCATGGCCGAGCGTGAAGGTGGTTACACCCGCATCACCAAGATCGGCAACCGCAAGGGCGACAACGCCCCCATGGCTGTCATCGAACTGGTGCTCGAGCCCGTTTCCCCGAAGCAGGCCGTCGTCAAGGAAGCCACGAAGGCTGCCGAGAAGTCAGCTCCTGCTGCCGAGGCCACGGACCACGCCGCGACCGCCGCCAAGTATGACGGCGCCGTGGCAGCCACCGAGAGCGGCGACGCTCCCGAGGGTGCCGATATCAAGGGCAACGCGGACTCGATGAAGTACCACGTCCCCGGTTCGCGCTGGTACGACGCGACCGACGCCGAGCTGTGGTTCGCAACGCAGGAGGCCGCCAAGGCCGCCGGTTTCGAGCCGGCCGGTGGCGAGGAAGCCCAGCAGATCGCTGAGTAGTACTTCCCGCAGCTGACCCGCTGCAGCGAAAGGGCCCCCATCTTCGGATGGGGGCCCTTTCGCGTGCTTGCGAAGGTGCGCTCTAGGATGGAAGTCATGGAATCCACCCCCTCGGCGACCACGTCGATCGTCACGGACGCCTCGACCAGCGAACCGGCGACGGTACGCATCCGGATGAGGTTGGCCTATGACGGCTCCGGTTTCTCCGGCTGGGCCACGCAACCGGGGCGGCGCACGGTGCAGGGAAGCCTCGAGGAAGCCCTGGAGCTACTCTTCCGGCGGCCGGTACGCACCACGGTCGCCGGTCGGACCGACGCGGGGGTTCACGCCAGGGGACAAGTCGCCCATTTTGATCTCACCGAGGCCGAGTACAGGGCCTTGCCGCGTGGAAAGAACCTGACCGAAGACCAGGCATTGCTGCGGCGGATCCGTGGTGTGACCTCCCGCATCGGGGGAGAGGTCTTCGTCCACGAGGCGCGCGCGGCAGCCACGGGTTTCGATGCCCGGTTCTCCGCCCTATGGCGCCGGTACAGCTATCGGATCGCCGACGGGCAGCATCGATGGGATCCGCTGACGCGGTCAACGACGTTGTGGCATCCGTGGGAGCTCGATCAGGAAATCCTGAACGCCGAGGTGCAGGTCGCCGTCGGCCGGCACGATTTCCTGTCCTATTGCCGTCCCAAGGACTTCGCGACCACCATCCGTACCCTGGAGGAATTCTGCTTCGTTCGGAAGGACGATGGCATCCTGGTGGCTAGCCTGCGCGCCGACGCGTTCTGCCACAACATGGTGCGCACCCTCATCGGTGCCGTGCTCAGGGTCGGCGACGGGCAAGAGGAGGCGGGGTGGATCCAGCGCCGTCTAACGGAGCCTGTCAGGGACCACCGAACCCGAATGGCTGCACCACACCCGCTGGTCCTCGAAGAGGTCGCCTACCCCGATGACAATCAGCTGGCATTCCGCGCCGAGGCGACCCGTGCGCGGCGCCGGCCTGAGGACATCCAACGTATCTGAGGTCAGGTGCGCCGCCCGCGTCGGATGGGCGTCATGGCGGCTTTTGGAACGACGCCGCGCATGCGGTAAAGTAGGCTGCTGTTGTGCATGTCCTATGCCTGACACAACTTTCTCCACGTGACGGCCCAGTTGCAGGGCCCTGGTCTGTGGAGAATGCAGGCAGCTAACGGATGGCCGGTTAGATTCAGACCTCACCTGAAGAACTGGTACAGCGCATCGATAACACAGTGCTCTTTCCTGCGGTGGATCTCACAGCTACCTCAGGTGGAACGCTTGACCAGTATCCAAGGAAACGAAGGCAATAACCGTGCGTACGTACACTCCGAAGCCCGGCGACGCAGATCGCCAGTGGCACGTCATCGACGCCACTGACATCGTTCTGGGCCGCCTCGCCAGCCAGACCGCAACCCTGCTGCGCGGCAAGCACAAGGCCACCTATGCAGCCCACATGGACATGGGTGACTTTGTTGTCATCATCAACGCTGAGAAGGTTGCCCTCACCGGCGCCAAGCTCGAAAAGAAGCGCGCCTACCGCCACTCCGGTTTCCCGGGTGGTCTGAGGTCCGTCAGCTACGCCGAACTGTTGGAAAAGAACCCGGTTCAGGCAGTTGAGAAGGCCATCAGGGGCATGCTTCCCAAGAACTCCCTGGCTGCCCAGCAGCTGGGCAAGCTCAAGGTCTACCGCGGGGCCGAGCACCCGCATGCTGCCCAGCAGCCCAAGACCTTCGAAATCACCCAGGTCGCGCAGTAGCGCTGGGCCCCGAAACAAGAGACTAGTTTTCAAGGAGAATCGTGGCTCAGAACACTGAAGAGCTGAATGAAACCGAGGGTGCGGCTCCGGCCGCTTACACCTCCGAGTCGTCTGCGGCGGCTGAAGAGACCGTCGTCAAGGAACGTCCGGCACTGACTGTCGGCGGCGCCGCCGTCGGCCGTCGCAAGCAGGCCATCGCCCGCGTGCGCCTGGTTCCCGGCACCGGCAAGTGGACCGTCAACGGCCGCACGCTGGAGGAGTACTTCCCGAATAAGCTGCACCAGCAGGAAGTCAACGATCCGTTCAAGCTCCTCGAGCTCGACGGTGCGTACGACGTGCTGGCCAATATCCATGGCGGCGGCCCCTCCGGCCAGTCCGGCGCCCTGCGCCTGGGCGTTGCCCGCTCGCTGAACGAGATCGACCGCGAGAACAACCGTCCGGCCCTGAAGAAGGCCGGCTTCCTGACTCGTGACGCCCGCGTCATCGAGCGCAAGAAGGCTGGCCTCAAGAAGGCACGCAAGGCCTCGCAGTACTCGAAGCGCTAATCTGCTTCACTGGAACCCAAGGGTTCCAGCCGAGGGCCCCACGGCTTTTGCCGTGGGGCCCTCGGTCGCCTAACCGGGGCCCGCGCAGATGAAAGTGTGGCCGGATCGTTGCCGATCCCCACTTTTTTGTGCTCTTCGGACGATAGGATGAGCGGGATGGCTAGATTATTTGGCACCGATGGTGTGCGTGGAAAAGCGAACGAACTGATCACCCCTGCCCTGGCCCTGAACTTGGCGCAGGCCGCAGCCGTGGTGCTCGGTCTGCAGGCTGCTGGCGAAGGAACCCGGCCGGTGGCCGTCATCGCCCGTGATCCGCGGATCAGCGGCGATTTCATCTGCGCTGCCATCGAAGCGGGGTTCGCCTCGGTGGGCGTGGACGTCTTCGATGCCGGCGTCCTGCCGACGCCGGCGGCCGCCCACCTCATTGCCGACATCGAAGCCGACTTCGGCGTCGTCATCTCCGCCTCCCACAACTCGGCACCCGATAACGGGATCAAGTTCCTCGCCCGGGGAGGGCAGAAACTCTCCGACGCGCAAGAGGATGCCATCGAAGCCGAGCTCGAACGGGAAGCACCCCGCCCCCTCGGCGCAGCGGTCGGCCGGATCAAACGCTTCGCGGACGCCGAGGACCGCTACGTGGTCCACTTGCTCAAGACGATGCCGCACCGCCTGGAGGGTCTCAAAGTCGTGTTGGATTGTGCCCATGGGGCTGCCAGCGGTTGCTCACCGGAAGCCTTCGCAGCAGCCGGGGCCGACGTGGTGGTCATCGGCGCGGACCCTGATGGAAACAACATCAACGAAGGTTGCGGTTCGACCCATCTGGAGATGCTCCAGGCGAAGGTCGTCTCCGAGGGAGCCGACTTTGGTATCGCCCACGACGGGGACGCCGACCGGTGCCTGGCCGTCGACCACGAAGGCTCCGTCGTGGATGGGGACCAGATCATGGCGATCATGGCCGTCGCGTTCAAGGAAGCCGGCAAGCTCAAGGATGACACCCTCGTAGCCACGGTCATGAGCAACCTGGGGTTGAAGATGGCCATGGAGACTGCCGGAATCACGATTGCCGAGACGGGGGTGGGGGACCGCTACGTCCTGGAGAGAATGCGGGCCGGCGGTTTCAGCCTCGGTGGCGAACAATCCGGTCACGTGATTTTCTCAGAGTTCGCGACCACCGGTGATGGCGTCCTGACGGGTCTGCAAATCGCCGCCCGCGTCGCCGCCACGGGCAAGACGCTCAAGGAACTGGCAGCCGTGATGGAGGTCCTTCCGCAGGTGCTGATCAACGTGAACGGCGTGGACAAACATGCCGCGCACTCCAATGCAGCGGTGACGCTCGCCGTCCAGGGTGCCGAAAACGAACTAGGCGGTGCCGGGAGGGTGCTGCTGCGTCCGTCGGGAACGGAACCGGTGGTGCGGGTCATGGTCGAGGCGACCGACCACCTCGTCGCCGACGATGTGGCCAGCCGGCTCGCCGGTGTTGTGAAGATCGAACTGGCGCTGTAGCGCAACCGTTCGATGGGGGAAACGTTGAGGATCAAGGGAGGGGCCTTACCATGAAGTCGTCTGGGGGCGTCAGCGAAGTGGATCAACACACAACGACTTTGAGGTCCCAGGAGTCCGTCTTGCTTTCCGCTGCCCTTGTGGCGCAGATATGCGAGGATCTTCAGGTCCGCGTCCTGTTTATCAAAGGGCCCGTTGCTGTCCAGATCGGGGTCCGGCCGCCCGGGGATTCGAACGATATTGATGTCCTCGTGGAGCCAGGAAAATCTGAGACAGTCGTCGAGGGCCTGGCTGACCGGGGATGGAAGCTCCGTTCAAACGAAGTCTGCCCTCCGCAACCGATTCATTCGGTGACGATGTTTCATCCTCAATGGCCCACCGACATTGATATCCACTTTGTGTTTCCTGGCATCGAAGCTCCACCAGAGACTTCGTTCCCGCTGCTATGGAAGCACCGGCAGGAATTCACGTTGGCTAGTCGTCCCGTGCTTGGGCTTGATCGATCAGGAGCAACCATTATTCAGGCTCTCCATGCTCTACGGGCGCCTGCCCTCCCCAAAAATGTTTCTGAACTGGACTATCTCCTGCATGAAGCCGCGATGCCATCGTGGAGCGAAATCCGTGATCTCGCGGCGGACATTGATGCCCTCGCTTCCATGAAGCCCTATTTACTTGCGGCGTACCCCCAAGCCATAGAGGTGGACTTCCCCGAAGTATCGTCTGATTGGGTTCAGCGAACGACGGTTTCTGCTCCGGGAGTGCACCGCTTGCTGCAACTTGCCTCGCTACCACCGAACCGGCGGTGGCCACTGATTCGACGAGCCCTGTTTCCGCCGAGGCGCATGTTCGAAGAAAGTAACCGGTCTCTCATGGGAGTCGGCAGAGTGCATGTCCTCAGGATCCGAATCGTTCGCTGGGGATCGTTCCTGAGATCCCTCCCACAAATCCTCAGAGAATATCGAACGGTTAGGAACGGTCAGGGACGAGCCTGAATCGGGCTTACCGTGCACTTCAAGCTTCCACCCGTCGTCGAAGCACCTAGCGTCTCGTTGAATTGCATGAGTGCCAAGCCGTTAGGGATGCCGTTTCTGACAATCAGACAGAAGAGGCTATAACGGACGGAATAACCTGCCTACCGCGCCTCCTGCTGCCGACGAGGGACAGTACCGGCTACTAGAAGCCTCTGATCTATAAGACTTTCGACAAATCTGTCCACATCGGTTCTGACTTCGGATGGGTCGGCAGAATAGATTTCGGCGACCCGTTCAATGAGCTCTTGTGTCGTGGAGACGTCGTCGAGGATGTCCCATAGCACTGCACCGGTACCGCTGAGTATCACTGGTTGATCGATGCTTGGACTCAGTATCGCGATCCGTTGGTACTCATCCGAAACGACGGACGCGACTCCGTCTGCCTTCTGCAAGAAAATGTTGGTAGGTGGTGACTTGCGATCCATGCGTTCACTCTATTGCATACCGGGTGCGCCCACGGTGCCCGTACCGTCGGCAGAGGTGAGCAAGTCCGGGGCACCCCAGGCGCCACAGCAGAGAACCTGAAGAACCGATCGCACCAACTACCAGTGTCAGCGTCAACGCCTACATGTGGAAGTGGGCCCCATCATCAGGTGGGGCCCACTGGGTTTATCCGAATGCAGGTAGCGCCCGGTCAAGTAATGACCATCAGGATCGTGGTTGCAACGAATCGCGGATCTCAGTCAACAGGGCGACCTGCGGATCGGCTTCTACCTCTTCCGGGAGGATACCCAGGCGTGCATTACGGCGCTCGATCATCTTGTTCATCGGCATGACGACCACGAAGTAGATGGCCGCGGCGACGAGCAGGAAATTGACGACTGCGGTGAGTAGAACGCCGATCTTGATGGCATGCTCCGGGCCCACCGCCAAAAAGTTGTCAAAGTTCGGGGTGCCCACGAGCACCGAGATCAGCGGCATCAGCACGCTGTTCACGAATGCATCGATGACGGTGGCGAAGGCACCACCAATCACCACGGCGACGGCAAGGTCTACGACGTTGCCCTTCATGACGAAGTCCTTGAATCCCTGTAGCATGCGCTAGATTGTACAAGGTTTCGTTATCTAGACCCAGCAAATGGGTTATTTGGCGTGGGCTGTCTGGGCGTCAGGGACGCCCACCTAGACTTGCCCTGACATGCTGGGGACAAAAGGAAGAGCGGTATGACTAACGCGCGCATTCATGATCACGAGGATACAACCCATCATCAGAAGCGGCACCCGGTCAGGATCACGATCCTCTCCCTAATAGTCCTAGTGGTCATCGCCGCCGTCGTCGCTGGTGGTTATCTCTTTTCGCTGGGCAGCAGCTTCGACAGCAAGACAGAGAAAATCGACGATGCCTTCCCCGCCGAGTCACAGCGGCCGCAGAAGCAGGCCTCGAACGAGGATGCGGTGAATATCTTGCTGTTGGGCAGCGATGCCCGTGGCGGTTCCGGGGAGACGGAGGATCTCCACGGGGTTCCAAATGCCGGTCGATCGGACACCATGATGCTCGTGCACGTTCCTAGCGATCGGAAGAACGTCTATGTCACGTCCATCATGCGCGATACCTGGGTACCGATTCCGGGGAGGGGCAACCATAAGATCAACGCGGCCTTCTCCTTTGGCGGGGTGCCGTTGGCCGTTCAAACCATCGAGGGCCTACTAGATACCCGCATTGACCATGTCGCCTCGGTGGATTTCGAGGGGTTCAAGGGCCTGACGGACGCGCTCGGGGGAGTGGACGTCGATGTCCCGGTGGGCTTCACCTCAAAACACGGAAACCATACGTTCAAGGCAGGACCGACGCATATGGATGGCGATCAAGCGCTGGGTTTCGTGCGTGAACGTTATGCGTTCAAGGACGGTGACTACCAGCGTGTGCGCGACCAGCAGATCTTCATCAAGGCGCTCATGGGCAAGCTGTTGGCCAAGGACACGCTGACCAACCCCGGGCGTATTTCCAATGCCGTCGACGAGTTGTCGCCATACCTCTCGGTGGACGAGACCCTAAGCGCATCGATGGTCGGCAAGCTGGGCCTTTCACTGAAGAGCATCCGCAACGACAAGATCCACTTCTTCACCTTGCCGAACAATGGAACGGGCAGGTCCTCGGACGGGCAGTCGATCGTGCTGCCGGACGATGAGGCCATCGACGACCTGTCGACCGCGCTCACCGACGATGACCTGGAGAAATTCATGAGGGAGCACGATTTATAATTAAATTTTGCGCAGCAGCATGCGTCGGATCGAGTGATCGCTGTCCTTGGTCAACACCAGCTGGGCGCGCCCCCGCGTGGGCAGGACGTTCTCGCGGAGGTTCGGTTCGTTGATCTGACGCCAGATGCTCAAGGCGGTTTCGCGTGCTTCATCATCGGACAGGCTCGAATACCGGTGGAAGTAGGAGGCCGGATCTGCGAACGCGCCGCTGCGCAGTTTCATGAACCGCTTGACGTACCAGTTCTCGATCGCCTGCGTCTGAGCATCGACATAGACGGAGAAATCGAAGAAGTCGCTGAGCGCCAAACCGGCCGTTCCATCGCTTCTGACCTGTGCCGGGGCCAGGACGTTCAGCCCCTCGACGATGAGCACGTCGGGGCGGTGGACGACCACCTCCTTGCCGGGAACTATGTCGTACGTCAGGTGCGAATACCACGGGGCGCGGACCTCTTCGGCACCGGATTTCACCGCTGAAACGAAGCGCAGTAGGGCGCGCCGGTCGTAAGCTTCGGGGAAGCCCTTGCGGTGCATCAGGCCGCGGCGTTCCAGTACCTCGTTGGAGTGCAGGAAACCGTCGGTGGTGACCAGCTCGACATTGGGGGTATCTGGCCAGCGGCGCAGCATTTCCTGGAGCACACGGGCCGTCGTCGACTTCCCCACGGCCACGGAGCCGGCGACGCCGATGACGAAGGGGGTGCGTCGGGTCGATTCCCCGAGGAAGGTGTTGGTGGCCTGGTGTAGTTGACCGGCGGCCTGCACATAGAGGTTCAGCAGGCGGGAGAGGGGAAGATAGACGTCCCTGATCTCTTTGAGATCGAGTTTTTCGCCGAGGCCACTCAGCCTGATTAGATCGCCCTCATCGAGCGGTTGGGTGATCTCGTTGGACAGTCGTGCCCAGGTCTGCCGGTCCAGTTCCACAAAAGGGGAGACTCCGGCGTCGTGGTCTCGGGAGGCGCTCACCACTGAATTGTGCCAAGCCTGCCGCCGTATCCCCAAACCGGGGCACGCCCACTGCCGCGGCGGCCTCTGGCACCAGAGCCCAGAAATGACGAATATCGGTTCTTCGGCGCGGTATTCTTATGCGCATGTGTGGAATTGTTGGCTACGTAGGCCGCCCAGGAAAAACAACCGGAAACCATGGGGCCCTCGACGTGGTTCTGGAGGGGCTGCGGCGGTTGGAATACCGCGGCTACGACTCCGCCGGGATCGCCGTCCTCGGGGAATCCGGACTTGAGTCCCGGAAGAAGGCCGGCAAACTGGTCAACCTGATCGCCGAACTCGAAGCGGCCCCGCTGCCGAATTCACTGACCGGCATCGGACACACGCGGTGGGCCACCCACGGCGGACCCTCGGACGTCAACGCCCACCCGCATCTGGCCGACGACGGAAAACTGGCCATGATCCACAATGGCATCATCGAAAATTTCGCCGATCTGCGAGCTGAACTCTCCGCAGTCGGCCATGTCTTCACCTCGGAAACCGATACCGAAGTTGCTGCCGTCCTGCTGGGCGACATCTATACCCATGCTGGAGACGGGGACCTGGCTCGTTCCATGCAGTTGGCCTGCCAGCGCCTTGAAGGCGCCTTCACGCTGTTGGCGATCCACGAAAGCCAGCCCGGGGTGGTCGTCGCCGCACGGCGGAACTCGCCGCTGGTCCTCGGGCTGGGCGAGGGCGAGAACTTCCTGGGATCCGACGTCTCGGGGTTCATCGACTTCACCCGGCGCGCGGTGGAACTCGGGCAGGACCAAATCGTCACCATCACCCCGGATGCCCATGTCATCACCGACTTCGACGGAAACCCGGCTGAAGGCACCGAATTCCATGTTGACTGGGACGCTGCCGCCGCGGAAAAGGGAGGATTCGACTCCTTCATGGAGAAGGAGATTTTCGACCAGCCGGCCGCCGTCGCCGACACCCTGCTGGGCCGCTACGACGCCGAGGGCCGGATGACCCTCGACGAGTTGCGCATCGACGCCTCCGAATTGATCGACATCTCCAAGATCATCGTGCTGGCCTGCGGTACCTCCGCCTATGCCGGCTCGGTCGCCAAATACGCCATCGAGCATTGGTGCCGCATCCCCGTGGAGGTCGAACTCAGCCATGAATTCCGGTATCGAGACCCGATCGTCGATGCCAACACCCTGATCGTCTCCATCTCACAGTCGGGCGAAACCATGGATACGTTAATGGCGGTTCGCTACGCCAGGGAGCAAGGCGCCAAGACGCTATCCATTTGCAATACCAACGGCGCCACGATCCCGCGCGAGTCCGACGCCGTGCTCTACACCCATGCGGGCCCCGAGATCGCCGTGGCCTCGACCAAAGCCTTCCTGGCGCAGATCACCGCCACCTACGTGCTGGGACTCTACCTGGCCCAGCTGCGTGGCAACCTGTTCACCGGGCAGATCAAGGACATTCTCGCGGACCTGCAGGACATCCCGGCCAAGATCCAGGACATCCTGGATCGCGCGGAGGAGGTCAAGGCTCTGGCCCGTTCGATGTCCGAGGCCACCTCGGTGCTGTTCCTGGGACGCCATGTCGGCTACCCGGTGGCCATGGAAGGGGCCTTGAAACTCAAGGAGATCGCCTACATCCATGCCGAAGGATTCGCCGCCGGCGAACTCAAGCACGGACCGATCGCCCTGATCGACGATGGTCAGCCGGTCTTCGTCGTCGTGCCGTCCCCGCGGGGACGGCATTCGCTGCACTCGAAGGTCGTCTCCAACATCCAGGAGGTACGGGCCCGTGGGGCCAAGACCCTGGTGATCGCCGAATCCGGAGATGAGGCGGTCCGTGACTACGCCGAATTCGTTTTCTACGTTCCGGAGACCCCGACCCTGCTGATGCCGTTGTTGGCCACCGTCCCGTTGCAGCTCTTTGCCTGTGAGCTGGCCAGTTCCAAGGGCTTCGACGTTGACCAGCCGCGCAACCTGGCGAAGTCCGTCACAGTCGAGTAGAGCGGCCCACGCGATCTGAAGGAGCCCGCCGCACACATGCACCGGGATCCTTCGTTCGCGGACTACCCCAGCGCACGCTCGGCGAGCCCGCGCACATAGGCGGCCTGGCCGGCATGCTGGGTGGTGTCGTTCAGGACGCTTACCAGGCGGGAGGCTGCCGTCACCGGAGGGTCCCAGCCTTGGTCCACGACTCGTTCGAAGTCCTCGAGACGCAGAGACTCCAGCACCTGCACCGTCCGGTCGTGGACCGCCTGATGGTAGGCAGAGAGCAGACCGGAATCCCCGTTGTCGAAGTCCCGGACCTGCTGGCCGTCGTGCCCGAACCCGGTGTCCTCCTCCTTATAGGGCAGCGCGAGACGGTGTGCCCAGCCATGCTCGAGCCATAGCTGGCCCGCGGGAGTCTGGTGCGCGGTGCCGCGGGAGGGGGCTTCGGCGCCGCCGAGAACGGCGGCGAGGTCCGCCAGATGGTCGTCCTGCACGCGGGTCAGATGCCAGATCAGCCAGGCAGCATGATTCGACTGGGGGTCAGGCTGATGGAGCAGGACGCTTGCATCGGTGCCGCTGGTGACGGAACGGACGGTTTCCGCAACACGGTCGAACCCGTCCCGTAGAAGTTCCCGTGCAATATTCGCACTCATGGGTTGCCCTTTCATTGGCTGCCGTCCCTGCACGATGGCGGTCGGCAGGCTGGTCACCGACGCTACGCCTGGAAGTGGGGCAAGGGATAGTGTGCGTCGACTGCGCGTGACCACCATTGGAAGCGCCGAAACCGATAGGCTGGGGGAATGATTGTGGGCATTGGTGTGGACGTAGTGCAGGTTTCCCGCTTTACGGCGCAATTGGAAAGAACCCCGGCGTTGTGCGAACGGCTTTTTGTGCCGGCCGAACGTGCGCTGAACATGCGGTCGCTGGCGGCGCGTTTCGCTGCGAAAGAAGCGGTCGCCAAAGCCCTCGGCGCCCCGGCGGGCATGAACTGGCAACATTGCCAGGTAGTCATGGACGCCGCAGGTGCCCCTCAGGTGAAGATCGACGGCACGGTGGCCGAGGTTGCGGAGTCCAAAGGCGTGCGTCATTGGCACTTGTCCCTCAGCCACGATGGAGACCTGGCCACGGCCATGGTCATTGCGGAGCGCTAGAACATGATTAATGCATATACAGGAACTCAGATTCGTGCCGCCGAAGCGCACCTCGTCGAAGCCGGGCATGGCCCCGCACTCATGCGCGCCGCCGCCCACGGCTTGGCCCAGCACACGATGAACTTGCTGCGCGAGAGCTTCGGTGGGGTCTATGGTGCTCGGGTCGCGGCTCTTATTGGAAGCGGCAACAACGGTGGCGACGCACTTTTCGCGATGGCGCGGCTGGCTAAACGCGGGGTTGCCTGCACGGCGATTCTCATGGCGCCCAAGGTCCATGCGGAAGGGATGGCCGCCTTCCAGCGGGCCGGTGGCAAGGTCGTCGAAGCTGGAAGAGAGGGGCCCGCGGGTTCAAGGGGGCGAAACCGCCGTTGGCATCGGGCCACCGAAGCACTTAACGGAGTGGACTTGGTGATCGACGCCGTGTTGGGTACCGGAGCCCGTGGAAGTGTCTCTCTGCCGACGATTCCCGACGATATGTTGGTGGTTGCCTGTGATCTGCCTTCGGGGGTAGATGCCGATACGGGAAACGCACCCAACGGCGTACTTCAGGCAGATCTGACCGTGACCTTTGGTGCTCTCAAAACTGGGCTTACGGTCGGCGCCGGACACCTACTCTCAGGACGAATCGAGGTCGTCGACATCGGCCTGGGCCCACACCTCGGGGAACCGGACCTCTTCGTGATGGAAGGCAGCGATGCCCGCAGGCTATTCCCCCGTCCGGAGCCAAGCGCGCAGAAGTACAGCAGGGGAGTCTTGGGTTTGATCGCTGGCTCCGACGAGTACCCGGGCGCTGCCGTGCTTTCGGCGACGGCAGCGGTGAACACCGGCGTGGGTATGCTACGGACAGTAGCCACCGAGACGGTCCGGCCCCTTTTGTCCCAGGCCGTCCCCGAAGCAGTAACAGCACAGGATGCTGAGGCCCACGTGCAAGCTTGGGCGGTGGGTCCGGGAATCGGCGAGGACGCCGATCAGATCGCTGCGACACGGGCGGCTATTTCATCTGGGTTGCCATGCGTTGTTGATGCCAGTGCGCTGGCTGGACTGTCTCAGGAACAGGGGCACTCAAAGCTGGTGTTGACCCCGCATGCGGGAGAGCTCACAGATCTACTCCGGCGCGCTGGCATGCGCCTGGATCGGGAGGCCGTTGAACAGAATCCCGTTCGTTGGGCGCGATGGGCCGCTGTTGCCTATTCCTCGGTGGTGCTGTTGAAGGGGCCTGCCACCGTATGTGTGGCGCCGGACGGCCCGACCATCGTCAGTAACAACGGCGGACCTGAGCTGGCTACAGCGGGAAGCGGCGACGTGCTGACCGGCATCTTGGGGGCGATGTTGGCCGTCGACTGCGGCAACGGCTCATCGACACGTTCGCGTGTACAGCTGGCGGCCATGTCGGCCCATGTCCATGCAGAAGCTGGATCACGCATCGTCGCGGAGCGTCGACCCCATGCCAAGGCACTGGCGCGATCCGTGAATGGTCGGTGATTTCGACTCCCCTGGCCAACGGTCAGTAGGCGCCGTCCTTGCCCAGAACCGCCTTGGCTGTACGGAAAAGGATGATGAGGTCGCTCATGAGCGACCAGTTCTCCACGTAGTAGAGGTCCAGACGGACACTGTCGTTCCACGACAAATCCGATCTTCCGCTGACCTGCCAGAGGCCGGTAACGCCTGGCTTGACCATCAAACGGCGTAGCACGTACTTTTCATAGGTTTCGACTTCCGAAACCAGTGGTGGCCGTGGGCCGACCATGCTCATATCACCCATGAAAACGTTCCACAGCTGTGGTAACTCGTCGATGCTGTATCTGCGGATGAAAGCGCCCAACCGCGTGACGCGTGGGTCTGCTTTCATTTTGAAGAGTGTCCCGTTTCCCTCGTTGGTTTCTTGCAACGCGGCCAAGCGTTCCTCGGCGTCGGCGACCATGGAACGGAACTTGTGCATCTTGAACGGTCTACCGTGCTTGCCGACCCGCTTCTGTTGGAAAAAGGCAGGGCCGGGGCTGTCGACCCGAACCAGCAGGGCCATGGCCAGAAGGAACGGGGAGAGCACGAGCAGGGCTAGACCGGAACCGATGATGTCGAAGGTGCGCTTGACCAGTGCGCTGGTGCCTTCAAGCTTTGGCGTGGTGACGTGGATGAGGGGCAGGCCAGCCACGGGTTGGGTGTGGATTCGAGGTCCGGCAACACCGGTGAGCGCTGGCGCCATGATCATACTGATACCGCGGTCCTGGAGCTCCCAGCCGAGCTCCTGGATGACTCGGGGCTTGAGGCTGGAACCGGCCGATATCGCGATCGCGTCGACGTTGGTTTCCTCGATGGCCCTGAGTACGGCTGCTAGCTCAGAGCTGACGCTGACCACCGGCAGTTGGAGTTCCTGACCTGTAGGCGATTGCAGCGAATGGCCGGGGAGGATAGCAGCGACCGGCCTGTATCCCGCGCCGAAATCTCTGGACAGGTTTTCGTGCAGATGCTCAACCGCAGAAGGAGCACCGATCAGCAGGAGTTTGCGGGTGAACCGTCCTGCGGCACGGCGCCGAATGAGCCATTTTCGCATGAACCAACGACTCGCTAGAAGCAAGAAGACCCCCAGGGGCAGTGCCACTCCAACATAGCCGCGGGCGGTAGGGACCTCGCCCGCGTAGGAGAAGATCGCGATGGCGCCGAAGAGGTAAAGGGATGCGACGGCGACTCGCTTATATTCCTCGGCCCCGGCGCCCAGGATCTTGACGTCCCGGGACTGCCAGCCGGCAAGGGCTGCCCACCAGAGTAAACCGATGAGGACAGTGACCAGCCAATAGTTGGTCGGGACCGCGCCAGCTAGTTCGGGGTCGCTTGATGCGCCGAAACGTGCGAGCTGGGCAACAACGACGGCAACAGAGATGCACAACAGATCCACGATCCCCAAAAGCCTAGGAATCGCCGAATGCCAATCGTCATGCGGTTTTTTCAAGATATTCCCCCCGGAATCGATTTGTTGGCCGCTGATCAGACCAATTTTGGGTATTCGCTCTTGAGTTAGCGCGCCACAGTAGGCTCGAAGTACTGTCCAAGGGCGGTAAAGTGCCAGCCTGCTTGTTCCCACGAAGTGGCATCAAGGACATTTCGCGCGTCGATGACCCGCTTCGCGTTGACGAAACCCTCGAGCGACATGGGCGTCAAGGCCTTGAACTCGGGCCACTCCGTGAGGAGCATCACCAGGTCCGCGTCGGCGACGGCCGTGGAAGTGTTGTCGACGTAGTTGAGCCGGGGAAAACGCTTGGCCGCATTCGCGTTGCCTTCCGGGTCATAGACGGTGACCTCGGCTCCTGATCCATACAGCCTCGCTGCGATGTCGAGTGAGGGAGAGTCACGCACATCGTCACTGTCGGGTTTGAACGTCACGCCCAACACAGCGATCTTCTTGCCGGCAAGGTCACCAAGGATCTCAGTAGCGAGGTATATGACTCGTTCGCGGCGCCGAAGGTTGATTTCATCGACTTCGGTGAGGAAGCGCATGGTCCGATCGAGACCGAGTTCGCTCACGCGCGCCTGCAGGGCGCGGATGTCCTTGGGGAGGCAGCCGCCGCCGAATCCGAGGCCGGCATTGAGGAACTTACGGCCGATGCGAGAGTCGTGGCCGATCGCATCGGCCAGTGTGCGGATGTCTCCGCCCACTGCTTCGGTGACTTCCGAGAAAGCATTGATGAACGAGATTTTGGTTGCCAAGAAAGCATTGGCTGCGACCTTCACCAGTTCAGCGGTCTCGAAGTCCGTGCTGATGAAGGGAGTGTCGAGAGCCAATGCGGATGCGTAGACCTCGCGGAGCGTCTCTTCTGCACGCACGCTGTCTACGCCCACAACCAATCGATCCGGTGTGATCGTGTCCTTGACGGCGAATCCTTCGCGCAGGAACTCTGGGTTCCATGCGAGATCGATCTGGACGTCTTCGCGCTTGTTTTCAGCGATGAGGCCCAAGAGTCGACGCGTTGTTCCCACAGGAACTGTGGACTTACCGACGATCAGCGCATCCTTGGTGATGTTCTCCGCGAGCGACACGGTGGCCGCGTCCACGAAGGCCACGTCCGCAGCGTATTCGCCCGGCAACTGCGGTGTACCCACGCCGATGAAGTGGACATCTCCCCACGCCCCTACTTCCTTGTAGGAAGTGGTGAAGCGCAAGCGCCCGGAGTCGATGTGCTTGCGTAAAAGTTCCGGCAGCCCAGGCTCATGGAAAGGTAGTTCGCCACGAGAAAGACTGTCGATTTTCTCTTGATCCACGTCCAGTCCGAGAACTTCGAAACCAAGTTCTGCCATGCACGCTGCATGCGTCGCCCCCAGATATCCCGCGCCGATCACGGTGATACGAATTGCCACAGGCAATCTTTCCCCCCCATTTGCTTGTATATTGATGCCAACCGAACGGCCGGTTCAGGATGATTGTGCGGCGTAGAATAACGCCAATTCACTACCCACTACTTAGAACGCTAGTGGACAATTCTCTGTGACAACTAATTCGATAACGAGTGACATCACCGGGGATCGTCACAGTAGTTTCCGAAACGGGGGCTGCTGTCAGTGACATCGGAGGCAACCCGCAGAGACTTCGGGAGTCTTTCGTCAGATTTTTGCTTTGACAAGATTTTTAACAGCTTCAGTGGCCGATGCAGCGTTTTCGGCTAGCTGCACGCCTTCGAACGCCTGAAGGTAATCATCCATGATCGCCGAGATTTTTCCATTTGCGTTATCTATAGCAACAACTTCTTTTCCGAGAAGGACAGCCAATATCACGGCATGTAAACGATTGGTCAAAACAATTTCACCGTGATTGAGCTTTTTTATTGCTGATTGCACATTTAAGCGCGCCTGCAATACGTAGCACCATTGCATCAATTTCTGAGACACGTGTCCCACGAACGGAATACGCTTTTGCAGGGCGCCTGGCAGCTTCAAAAAGAAATGGGCGAAACGTTCGCGCCCTACGAGGCCCCAATCAAATTCGACCGACAGACCTAACCTGTCAAGGCTTAGACTATTTCCTGCTGGGGTCGATTCTGTATCTCTTCTACGAATCAACACAATTTCAAAATCCGGTGAAGACTCTCTTGTTTCCGGCATGAATCCAAAAGCCATGTCGGGACAGTGCAAGACACTTGCTGCAGGGAACCACTCTTTGGCGCGTCTTAAGCTCTGTCGGTCACGGAACAACAACACTAACGCTGGGTGCGCACCCAGTACGGCCTGCGCCTGCCTCAGTCGCGGTCCATCGCTAAAGTCTAAGCTTTGAGGCAATTGAATAATACGGCGGTCGGGAAAGTCGCGGATAACGCGCTCTCTCATTTCTTGGAACTCAAGCCACCGATCTCCGAAGTTGCCGCCACCCTGGATCAAAATCGGGCCGGTAGGGACAGCGCGTCGCAGTTGGCTCGGCGAGTATCGCGTTTGATCCGCGACATAACGAACTTCGGCCCCGATTTTTCGGAGGTACTCAAGTTGGCCCAAGTAGATGAGTGAGTCACCGGAATTCTGATGTAAGGGGAAATCGACCAACGCTAGGTGTTCCCCACAGTGGACTAAACCCGAGAGGACGTTCAGAGTCTCAGCTTGAATAGCGGCGATGGAAGTCATTATGTGAGCTTATTTGACAGTGAGGTTGGTTCAAAACCGAACTAGGCAACAGCATTACTATTGTGGCAGTATCCAAGCGTATTGCCCCGGGTTTGATGGAGACATCGAATAACCGGAAGGATGGATCTCATGCCAGCGAAACCGAAATACCCCGCGGAGCTGAAAGATAGGGCCACGAGGATGGCCGTCGAAGCCCGCCGCGACGTGACCACCAGGACCGGCGCCTACCGACGCATCGGAGAGCAACTCCGCATCAATTCCGAGTCGCTGCGGAACTGGGTCAAGCAAGCCGAAATCGACGGCGGTCAGCGCCCGGGCACCAGCAGCGACGAAGCCACCCGTCTTGCCGAACTCGAACGCGAGGTACGCGAGCTACGACGGGCGAACACGATCCTGCGCCAGGCCTCGACTTGTCTATCGCGGCGGAGCTCGACCGCCCCTCGAGATGATGTGCGCGTTCATCGACAAGCACCGCGGTGAACACGGGGTCGAGCCGATCTGCCGCCAGCTGCAGATCGCCCCTTGTCCCCTACTACGCACGACGTTCCCGCCCAGCCTCTGCGCGGAGCATCCGCGACGCCAGGCTGACCGGTCTGATCCTCCATGTCCATAGCGAGAACTACGGCGTCTACGGGGCCCGGAAGGTCCATGCCGAGCTGCGCCGACAGGAAATCCCGGTCGCACGCTGCACCGTGGAGCGGCTCATGCGCACCGAAGGACTACGCGGCGTATCGCGGTCCA